>JAZOSL010000001.1:0-6687 GCA_045657085.1 Acutalibacteraceae bacterium
TCTTGCTTTGATTTCGGTTGCAATTTCTGCTATTGCGCCCTTGCCGTGATAGGATGTTTCGTTAAGTACAAATCTGTTTGCCATAATAAATTCTCCTTTTATTTTTTGAGATTCTGAATCTCTTTTTTATTCTACAATAAAAGCCAACCGCGGTCAACTCATTTATTGTAAATTATAATGTTAAAAATAACTTACCTTGATTCTCTTGCCCATTTTTTTCAGACATTCGGAAAGTTCTGAAACGAGATTCATTTTTATATTGAAGTTAATGGGCAGGTCGGGGTTCTGATGAGCAGGGTTAATTGCTCTGCCAACATAGAAATTTATATCAGTTGCTTCTTCAAAAAGCAAACGGCTTATAAGTGAAGCGCCGTCCTTTTTGAAATTCCAATGCTCATAATATTTGTTTTCACCCAGATAATCCTGAGCGTATTCAACAACCTTGTTAACTGTAATTACACCTTCTGTAACAAGGTCTACACCTTCAATTTCTGCAATTGGCGGAACGTCACTATGCTCAAAATTGAGAGTTGGCTTTAACGGCTTTCTTAAAAATTTTGAAGCAATTGTTGAAGTTGTACCACCACAGATAATATGCTTGCCTTCCTTTGAGAAGAAAAGGCTCATCATTCTGTCTGCATCGTCTCTGTTTGAAGGTGGTCCGAAAAGCATATTCATAGGAACTCTTTTACGGATTTTAATAACACATGCCGTTGCATCGTCACCCGGTTTATGACCGTAAAGCTTATCGCATTCGTCAATAAGCATTGTTGATAAATTCTTTGCAGTATAACCGACAGGTGCAAGTGTTTCAAGAAAACTTGCAATATCTTCGCGTTTCCATCCGAAATTATATGCAGTACCTATACCTGCGTGGGGACATCCGTCACTCATAGCAATAAAAATATCATTTTCCTGAAGTTGAATAACAGACTTGAAAATCTTTTTGCCACCGATATTCATTTCAGTTTTGGGGTAATCCCAATTTCTTTCGTTTCTTATTATTATGGTGTGAGGATTATCGTACTGAATAAGCTCTGCAGTCTGGTTGTTTTTAAGATGGATAATTGTAAATGTGGAGTATGCAACACCTCGTACTGAACAAACGGGAAGAGTTGCAGCAATTGTTTCAACACATTCTTCAAGAGAAAGTCCCTCGGCAAGCATCGTTGAAATAATTTTTGAGGTAAGGGTTGAAAGAATACTTGCTTTAACACCACTACCAAGACCGTCTGAAAGAACAACCACCGTTGAATCTTCGTCAGGTTCAACTATATCAATATGGTCTCCACAAAGCTGTTCACCGTAATGGTTTATACTTTTGTAACCGATATCTGCACATAAATCATTCATCAGAAATCGACTCCTTTAACTTTGCAAGTGCAATCTTTGTTTCAGCTGCAGTTTCACCTAAAAGTGAAGCAATTTCCTGAACAATTCGCATTTGCTTGTCAACAACCTTGTCGGCAACTTCAATTGTCTGACGGCTGATATTTTCTTTTCTTTCTCTCTGCTCTTCTTCGGCTGTAACGTCTCTCATAATGCCGATAAGAAGATGAGAATCCCTGTCGTAAACAACAGTCTGTTCAACATATCTTTTATACTCTGCAAGGTAAACTCTCTGGTCGCTTACTCCCCTGCCCGTTTTTAAAACAGTTTCAAATACTGTAGGGTCAAGGATTCGTATAACGTTATCACCAAGAATATCAGAAGCATAACGGATATTCATTATTTCTCTTGCAGCTCTGTTAATCTGCTGAACTTCAAGGTTTTCGTTAAGAACAATAAACCCGTTGGGTGAGCTGTTAACAATAGTATCTGAAAAGCTTTCTGCTTTATCTTTAAGGAACGGAAGGCACATTGAAATTTCTGCCTTACCCTGACAAATAGCAATCGCCTTTTCACGGCAAGTATTATAACCACAAGAACCACAATTAAGTTCCTGCGATGGTTTAAATTTACCCATCTGACGAAGAACACTGTTAATTTCAATTTCTGAAGGCTGTGGATATCTGTGTTCAATATACTCAAACTGCTTTTTAAGGTCATTGGTTTTTGGCTGTGAAACTTCGAAGTCCTTTTCACCTGCATAGTTTGCAATAGTAATATAGTCTTTAATCGTTTCTGTGTGGTGATATTTTTCCATAACGGGACCACCCATACAGCTACCTACACAAGCAGACATTTCGATAAAGCATTTATGAACTTTTCCGCTTTCGATATCTTTAAGTGCAGCAACACAGTTTTCAACACCATCAAGTGCGATATATGTATACCCCGGTGCATCCTGAGTCATTGTTTTAAGCACGCCACCTGTTGTAGGGAAGAAACGTGCACGACTGAAATCGTCATCATCCTTCTCAGCTTCAAGCTCTATATTTTCATTTTTAAGCCAGGTTGTAAGTTCTTCAAAGGTCAGAACAGCATCAACAATACCTTCGTAATGCTCTGCTTCATCCTTTTTAGCAACACAAGGCCCTATAAATACTGTTTTTGCATCAGGATAACGTTTCTTTATATCCATACAATGTGCCTGCATAGGTGAAACAACATCTGCAAGATACTCAAGCTCTGCAGGGAAATATTTCTGTATAAGCAGGTTTATAGAATGGCAACAAGAAGTGATAATAATATCTCTATCATCTTCTTTTAACATTCTTTCATATTCGTTCTTTACAATTGTAGCACCAATAGCAGTTTCTTCAACGTCATAAAAGCCAAGCTGTTTAAGGGCTTTTCTCATTGAATTTATACCTGCTCCGTCATAGTTTGCAATAAATGATGGTGCAAGGCTTACTATAACCTTTTCTCTTGCCTGTAAAAATACCTTTACTTTTTCGGTTTCGTCAACTACCTCTTTTGCATTCTGGGGGCAAACAACAAAGCATTGACCACAAAGAATACACTCGTTTCCGATAATGTGAGCCTGATTTCCCGAAAAGCGTATTGCCTTAACGGGACAATGGCGTATACACTTGTAGCAGTTTTTACAGTTGGATTTTTTTAATGTTAAGCAATTAGGCATTTCCCGTTACACCCTTTCGATTTTAGTTAAAACCTTATCGTTAAAAAATTCTTTGAAATTTTCTTTTGTTACACCTGTGTGAATATCATCATCAACCTGAACAGTTACACCAATACGATTACACTTGCCGATACAAAAACTACCGGCAAGTGTTATTTCGTTTTCTAAATGATATTCTTCAACAGCTTTCTGTAAAAGCTCGACAATTTCTGCTGAGCCTTTCAAGTGGCATGAGCTGCCAACACAAATCTGTATTATCATTTTTATATTTTTCCTTTTATGTTGTTATTGAAAAATTCTTCAACTGTTTCGGGGGTTACTGAGAAGAAAGCGTCGTCAACAGTTACACAAACACCCTGCTGACATTTGCCCATGCAAAATGTGCCGCCTAATTCTACCTTGTCACCTAAATTGTTTTCTTTAATAAGGTACTGAAGCTGTTCAACAACCTGACGAGAACCTTTGATATGGCAGGAACTACCGATACAAACTGTAACTTTCATTGTAATAACCTCTCTGTTTCTTATTCGTAGTCAACAACGTTTGCCCAAGAAAGAAGAAATTCTCTTTCTTTTTCGTTACCCTTAACTGACTGAGAAGCAGCAACGATAGGCATCCATTTCTGAACGTACTGTTTTTCTGTTTTGCTTTTTTCACAGAATAAATCAAGATATTTCTTTGCACCTTCAATGTCGCCGTTGAGCCAGAAAAGAAGGTATGTTCTTGCAGCATCTGCTGAAGCATTACCCTGAGTAGCGTGTGACCAGTCAAGGATGTATGCAGAGCCGTCTTCTGTGATTATTATGTTTGAGGGGTTAAAGTCACCGTGACAAACTTTATTATGCTTAGGCATACCTTCAAGTCTTGTGTGAAGGTCGTAGCGTGTTGTAGCATCAAGCTCAGATGAGCTGATTTTACGGTTCATTTTATCTTTAAGCTTGTTAAGAAGAGGACTAAACTTTGAATAAACGTCAAGCTGAAGGTCAACAAGTAATTCAATATACTCGTCTTTCTTTTCAGCATCTTCATCCATAAGCTGCTGAAGAGATTTACCTTTGATAAATTCTGAAACGATAGCCCATTTACCTTCAACCATTGTTACTTCAATGATTTTAGGAATATTAAGACCTGTTTCTTCAATTCTTGCCTGATTTAATGCTTCGTTAAGAACGTCTGATTTTGAATAATCAGTATCAAAAACCTTAACACATTTGTCACCGTCACGGTAAATAGTTTTATTATTTCTTACTGCAATAACTCTGTCAAGTTTCATTGTTATATCTCCTCTCTCTTACGCTTTCTTACCTTTTGTATAAGGTGCTTTAACTGCGTTTGCTGTCATACCTGTTGCAACGTCTGCTGCAGTAGGTTTTGCCTTTTCTGTGAAATGCTTGCCGTAATAAGCATTAAGATACATTTCTTTGATTTCACTCATAAGAGGATAACGGGGGTTAGCACCTGTGCACTGATCGTCGAATGCCTGTTCAACCATTTCGTCAAGGCTGTCAAGGAATACTTTTTCATCAACACCGTAATCTTTAATTGTTTCTTTGATGCCAACTGTTTTCTTAAGGTCGTTGATTGCTTTAATAAGATTTTCAAGCTTTTCAGAATCTGTCTTACCACCAAGACCGAGATAATCTGCAATTTCAGCATAACGTGCAAGAGTATGGGGATGGTCGTACTGTGAGAATGTACCCATCTTTGCAGGAGCTTCACAAGCATTGAAACGAAGAACTTCTTCAATCATAAGTGCGTTTGCTACACCGTGAGGAAGGTGGTGGAAAGCACCGAGCTTATGTGCCATTGAGTGACAAACACCAAGGAATGCGTTTGCGAATGCCATACCTGCCATTGTAGCAGCATTAGCCATTTTTTCTCTTGCTTCAATGTCTGTCTGACCGTTTTCATATGCACGGGGAAGATATTTGAAGATGTTTTTAAGAGCCTGAAGAGCAAGGCCGTCTGTATAGTCTGTTGCAAGCATTGCAGCATAAGCTTCAACTGCGTGGGTTACAGCGTCAATACCTGATGCAGCTGTAAGACCTTTAGGAGCTGACATATGGAAATCAGTATCAATAATTGCCATATTAGGAAGAAGCTCGTAGTCTGCAAGGGGGTATTTAACACCTGTCTGTTCGTCAGTAATAACTGCGAAAGGAGTTACTTCTGAACCTGTACCTGCAGATGTGGGTACTGCAATGAAATATGCTTTTTCGCCCATTTTGGGGAATGTGTAAACTCTCTTACGGATATCAATGAATCTCATTGCCATATCCATAAAGTCTGCTTCGGGATGTTCGTAAAGAACCCACATAATCTTTGCAGCGTCCATTGCAGAACCACCACCGAGTGCGATGATTGTGTCAGGCTTGAATGCTGCCATCTGTTCTGCACCACTTTTTGCATTTTTAAGAGTGGGGTCGGGCTGAACGTCAAAGAATGTTGTGTGAGCAATACCCATTTCGTCAAGCTTATCTGTAATGGGTTTTGTGTAACCATTTTCATAAAGGAAGGTATCTGTTACGATAAATGCTTTCTTTGCACCACGAACTGTACGAAGCTCATCAAGAGCAACAGGAAGACAACCTTTCTTGATATAAACCTTTTCAGGTGCACGGAACCAAAGCATATTTTCCCTTCTTTCTGCTACTGTTTTGATATTTAAAAGGTGTTTAACACCAACGTTTTCTGAAACTGAGTTACCACCCCAAGAACCACAACCAAGAGTAAGTGAAGGAGCAAGCTTGAAGTTGTAAAGGTCACCGATACCACCGTGTGATGAAGGTGTATTAACAAGGATACGGCAAGTTTTCATTCTTGCAGCAAATTCGTTGATTTTTTCTGTTTCTGTTACTTCGTTAAGATATACGGAAGATGTGTGACCGTAACCACCGTCAGCAACAAGATGTTCAGCCTTATCAAGAGCGTCTGAGAATGAAGATGCTTTGTACATAGCAAGAACAGGAGAAAGCTTTTCATGTGCAAATTCTTCGCTGATATCTACACTTTCAACTTCACCGATAAGGATTTTTGTTCCTTCGGGAACTGTTACACCGGAGAGCTCTGCTATTTTTGCTGCAGGCTGACCAACGATTTTTGCATTAAGAGCGCCGTTAATAATAATTGTTTTTCTTACCTTTTCTGTTTCTGCTTCGTTAAGGAAGTAGCAACCACGACTTGCAAACTCTGTTTTAACTGCATCGTAAACGTTCTCAAGAACGATAACTGACTGCTCAGAAGCACAAATCATACCGTTGTCAAATGTTTTTGAATGAATGATTGAGTTAACAGCGAGAAGAATATCAGCTGAATCATCAATAATTGCAGGAGTGTTACCGGCACCAACACCAAGGGCAGGCTTACCACTTGAGTAAGCAGCTTTAACCATACCGGGACCACCTGTTGCAAGAATAATATCTGCTTCTTTCATTACTGTATTTGTCATTTCAAGTGAAGGAACGTCAATCCAGTCAATAATTCCTTCAGGAGCACCTGCTTCAACAGCAGCTTCAAGAACGAGCTTTGCAGCAGCGATTGTGCAGTTCTTTGCTCTGGGATGGGGAGAGATAATGATAGCATTTCTTGTCTTAAGAGCAAGAAGACATTTAAAAATAGCAGTTGAAGTGGGGTTTGTTGTGGGAATAACCGCTGCAACAACA
>JAZOSL010000002.1:0-6956 GCA_045657085.1 Acutalibacteraceae bacterium
ATTTCTGTCTGAAAACCATCTTTTTCAAGATATAATCTTAAAAGCTCACAGATATTTAAATCATCGTCAACAATAAGTATTCTTTCGTTAGCCATTTAAATTCCTCCTTTGGAACTTTCTAAATCTATTATATACCATATATATACAAAATTTATGAACAATTTTTAAAATAAAATAAACATTGTAAAAAATTGTAAAAACGGCAGTTAAAAACTGCCGTTTTCAGGTTGTATTAATACTTTTGTTTTTTCTTGTTTTGTTTTGCTTCTTTTTTAGCACGTTTTGCTTTTTCTTTATCACGTCTTGCAATCATTTTTTCATTAGCTGTCTTTTTATTGCCGGATTTAATAACGATTACAATTGCGACTATCAGAAGAATTAAAACAACAGCAGATACAATGATGACTATTTTACGGTTTTCAGGGTCTGCGAAAAAGTCACCGGCTTCTTCGGTAGTTGGTTCTGTTGTTTGCTTTTTGGTAAGCACAACAGAAATAATACCGTTATCACCTAAAACATATTCGTAGCCTTCAGGCAACGGTTCGTAAATAGCCTCATTTACAACGTTACCGTATTGGTCTACAAGTTGACCTTTGTCATTAAGTGAAAGAATTTCCTTTATCAAAGGGTTAGCAGAACCATTGATGTCGCTGACAATGGGTAACATATCAGGACCCTGAATAACAATACCGTCAGAGTTGGTGATAAAAATAGTTGGAAGTGTATTGTTGTTAGTGTTGTCAGACTTTGTATCGCTTAAATTAATATCTACCGTTGGAACAATATTTGTAATATCGCTTTCAGGTGCAGGATCTTTGCCCTGATAGATATTAAGCTTATATACAGTTCCTAAAAGAGTACCTGTTGAATTGTTTTCGCAGGCTATATAAATAGTCTGTCGTTCGTCTGTTGTAAGGGGGATAACCTCATATGAGTTACCGGGAACAGGGGTATCATTAATAATTATTGTAGTACCATCAGTCTCAATTGGCACGGGGTTTATTGATATATTAGGTCTGAGATGATCAAGATAAATATTGTACTCAGTTATATCTGAATAGAATTCGTGCTTTAAATCAAAACGGTTTGTTCTTTTCCTTACAATATCAAAGCTTTGTTCGTATGTATATCGTGTTTTTGAAATTGTGATTTTTGCATCTTCATAAGCCATTCTCTGCAGAATATAGAATGGAATAAGATCTTCTTGTGCTGCTTTTTTTAAGGCGCTCGGATCTAAAGTTACTTTAAACTGAGTGCCCAACATAGCAGTAAGATATTTTTGTCGTATTTCTTCTGTGGTTGCATTTTCGGCATCAATTGCAATACCGTAATTACGTATTGCCATAATTGCAACACGCCTGTACACTTCATTTTTAGGTATGGTTACAACTTCACTGGGCGAAATGTATCCGGTAGTGTAAAGTGTTAAAAGAGAAGTGTAATAAATATAATCATCAAGAGTTAAAATTTCTGTTCTTCCGAAATATTTTTTTAAAAATTCACCTAAAGTTGATTCCTGACCGGAAAGAGCTATAAGATACATAACCACAGCTTCTTCAAGTGGTGTACCCTGAGGAATTTCAAATTGTTCACCTTTGTATACGTAGTAAAGGTCGTTTTTCATCATTGCATAAAGCGAGATTATCATAATTCGCTTTTCTGCATCAAGCTCATCTTCTTTTGTAACTACAATTCCGTGGTCTCTTAGCCATTGAGCTTTGTCAGCTTCGGTGGAATCGGGGTCTGCAAAGAAAGATAAAACACCAATTTGTTCAAGCATATATAAATATGCAGCTCTTTGTGTATCTTCATTTATTGTATAAAGCTCAACGTATTCACTTACCTGATTTTTAAAGTTAGGTGCATCGTTGTTGTAGGGATAGCTACAAACAGGTATAAGCACTTCAGGTGATGTAAGGCCTTCAATTGAAAGCATATCTTCTTTAACGTTAAGTTTTCTGAGCCAGGAAGGGTCATTTTCTTCGTATGAATACTGTGTCTGAACACCAATGTTTGTAGCATCAATAGCAGGAGCAAAAGAAACTGCAAACGACATTGGCATTATTATTGAGAAAAATATTAAAGTGGATAACAGAATCGCAATAAATCTTATTTTTTTTGTCATATTACGACTCCTTTCAAAATAGCATTTGATATAAATTTTAATAGAAATTAATCAACAACAGAGAAAGCGAATACAGTTGTTGTTGCGTATTTTTCACCTGCATCATAAATGCATTTGTGCCATTCGGGGTGGTTAGGAGAATCAGGGAAAACCTGAGTTTCAAAACAGAATGCACATCTTTTTGTCATAGGCACACCGTTTTTGCCTGCAATTGTACCGTTAAGGAAATTACCTGTGTAAAGCTGAATACCGGGGAGGTCGGTTTTTACATCCATTTTGATACCACTCTTATCACCGATAGCAAAAGCTGCAAATTTAAGAGTTCCATCAAAATCCTTGATACAGAAATTGTGGTCAAATCCATTACCGTTTTTAATCTGAATGTGATCTGCTTCAATATCTTTTCCTATTTCTTTAGGCTCAGTAAAATCAAAAGGAGTTCCTGTAACAGTTGGAAGCTCGCCTGTAGGAATGCTGATTTCGTCAATGGGTGTATATCGGTCTGCGTTGATAGTAACAATATGTTTAAGAACATCACCACTATCAAAACCGTTAAGGTTAAAGTAAGCGTGGTTAGTAAGGTTGATAACAGTTTTCTTATCGGATACTGCACTGTATTCTAATGAAAGCTCGTCGTTGTCGTTAAATGTGTAAATTACTTCAACTTTAACGTTGCCGGGGAAGCCTTCCTTTCCGTCAGGGCTGTTGTATGTAAATTTAACAGAGTTTTCACCCGTTATTTCGCTATCCCATATAGCAGAAGAATATTCACCACCACCGTGAAGGCTTGTGATACCTTTTTCGTTAAGTGTTACGTTGTATTCTTTACCGTCAATAAAGAATTTACCGTCTTTAATACGGTTAGCATACTGACCAACAACTACCCCTTGGTAATCACCACGTTCAACGTGACCTTCAAGAGAATCGTGACCTACTAAAATATCAATAAGATTTCCGTTTTTATCTTTAATAAAAAGCTTGTCAAGAGTAGCACCTTTTTCAATCAGCTGTGCTTTAAGACCGTTTTTATTTTCAATAACATAAGCAAATACGTCTTTGCCGTTTGTAGTACCATAGAATGATTTTATAACTGCCATAATTTAATACCTCACTGTTAAATAGAAAGCCAAAAAGACCTATAATAAATATACTTTTTTTTGACTTCAAAGTCAAGAGAAAAACACGCCGGAAAGGGCTTGTTTCCACAAATTAACAGATTGTTCTAAATTAGTTTACATACGGTTATTTTATCTGCATTGATTCTTGAATGGTATTGTGCTATTATTGTACAAGAGAAAGTTCAGTTTTTGAAAAGGGGGGACGTGCTATGGAGTTATCAGATATGCTGATTTCGTTTTGCAGATATTTAATGTTAGCTATTGCATTGTTTGTAGTGGCACGTCTTGTTGTTGCCCTGTTCTGTAAAAAAGTAACAGACCCGGTAAGGGGTAAGCTTGTTAATAATCTGACCGGTGAGTCTATACCGTTGTATGACAGAGAAACGTCATTAGGCAGAAATAAAAAGTGCGATGTTGTTTTAGGGTTCGATACAATTTCCCGTTTACATGCCGTAATTGCATACAGAAGCAAAGGTTTTGTTATTTTTGATACGTTTTCAAAATCGGGTATTGCAGTCAATAATCAGGTCATTGACGGCAAAAGCTATTTGAAAAACGGTGACGTTATAAATATGGGAGGGCTGGAGTTTACTCTTGAAGAATCCAAGTACAGATATATTAAGGATAAAAGCGGAGCTTTAGGTAAACCGTCATACGGAATTATACTTATACTGTTGGCTGTTTTTAATATTGTATCACTTTGTTTAAATGTTGAATCTGACAGTAAGTACAATTTACAGGTAGTAATAACTTACCTTCTTTTTATTGCTTTACAATGGATTTATTATATTTTTGCAAGTTATGTTCTTAAAATTCATAATTTTGAGCTTGAAATGATAGGGTTTATGCTTACATCTATAGGCCTTGCTATTGTGGGGAGCATATATCCCGGTGCCGTATTAAAACAATTCCTTGCAGTTGTTCTGGGTCTTGTTGGTTATTGTGTTTTACTTTTACTTTTACGGTTTGTTAGTACAGTAAAGGTTATCAGATATATTTTGGCTGCAAGTGCAATAGGCATTTTAGCTGTAACCCTTGTTATAGCCGAGCCTACAAATGGTGCATTGAGTTGGCTTACAATAGGTGGTTTTTCGATTCAACCGTCTGAGTTTGTTAAAATTGCATTCATTTTTGTGGGTGCAGCAACACTTGAAAAGTTGCAGTCTATGAGACATTTGACAATGTATATCATATTTGCTGCGATTTGTGTCGGCGAACTGTTTTTTATGTATGATTTCGGTACTGCATTAATTTTCTTTTTTGCATTTATTGTAATTGCTTTTATGCGTTCAGGCGACACAAGAACAATAATTTTTATTTGTATAGCAGCAGCCTTTGGTGCAGCTTTAATACTTATTTTCAGACCTTATGTTGCAAATCGTTTTGCTACTTATCTTCACGTATGGGAATATATGGATGAAGGTGGTTACCAACAAACAAGAACACTTATATATTCAGTAAGTGGTGGTCTTTTCGGTCTTGGACTTGGTAACGGTGAGTTGAGAAATATATTTGCTGCTGCCGAAGATCTTGTTTTTGGTGTGGTTTGTGAAGAGTTTGGAATGATTATGGGTTTCCTTATTCCGCTTGTTTATATCGCAATTGCTGTTTTTGCAGTAGTGAATTCAACAAAAGCAAAATCAGCTTTTTATACAATTTCAGGTGTAGCTGCAAGCTCTATGATGCTTTTTCAGGCTATGCTAAGCATCTTTGGTATTACAGACCTTTTACCACTTACAGGTGTTACGTTGCCCTTTGTAAGTAAGGGTGGTTCAAGTATTATAAGCTGCTTTTGCTTGCTTGCTTTTGTAAAAGCAATTGATACAAGAACTTTTGCAGCTTTTAAACCTCAGCTACAAGGGGGTGTCTCCAAATGAAAAGAACTGCAAAACGTAGTTTAGTAGTGTTGTTGCTTGTCGTTGTAGTGCTAGGTGGTTTAGGCTTTCTGGGTTTTAAACTTACGGTCAATGGTGAGAGATGGGCTATGCTCAGAGCTAACTCACACCTTACTGAAAACGGTAGCTTTGTTGCAGCAGGTAATATTTTAGACAGAAACGGTGAAGTTTTAGCAAAAACTGAAGATTCTAAAAGAATTTACAACGATTCAGAACGGGTAAGACGTTCGGTACTTCATATAATTGGTGATACCGAAGGCTATATTTCATCAGGCGTTCAAACAGCATATAAAACACAGCTTACAGGCTATAATCCTGTAACAGGTCTTTTTTCATTGAAAAGACACGGCAGGGGAAATGATATAACTTTAAGTCTGGACAGTAAGGTTTGTTCGGTAGCTTATGATGCTCTTAAAGGCAGAAATGGTGTTGTTGCAGCTTATAACTATAAAACAGGTGAAATAATCTGTTCGGTTTCTTCACCCAACTACGATATACGAAAAAAACCATCTGAAGAAACAATTCAAAAAAACGAGAACAACAAATTTGATGGTTTGTATATGAATCGTCTGATTGACGGTTTGTATACACCGGGTTCAGTTTTTAAAATTATTACTTCTGCAAGTATTATTGAAAATAAGCCTGATATTGCTGGTTGGGAATATGAATGTACGGGTGAAACCTTTATAAATGGTGTTAAAATATCTTGTCCCCATAAACACGGTAAGTTGGATTTTGAATCATCTTTTACTGTTTCTTGCAACTGTGCATATGGTGTTTTGGCAGATGAAATAGGTGCAGAGGCACTTACTAAAACTGCCGAAGAATTTGGGTTTTCAAAAAAATATCAATTTGGTAATGTTAAAACTAATGCAAGTATTTTTAATTTAACTGATGCCGAAAGGGGCGATATTGCCTGGGCGGGTATAGGGCAATATAAAACACTTGTTAATCCGTATCATATGTTAATGGTGTTAGGTAGTGTTGCCAACGACGGTAATGTGATATTACCTTTCGTTGTTTCTCAGGTAACAGCACCTGACGGAAGTGTTATAAAAAAAACAACAGCTCAATCTGAAACTTGGATTTTGCCTGAAACTGCAAATAAAGTTAAATCAATGATGCGCAAAACAGTTGAAAATAATTATGGGGATAACAATTTCAAAGGCCTTGAAATGTGTGGAAAAACAGGTACGGCAGAAGTTTCTGAAAGTGCAAGGCCACACTCTTGGTTTGCAGGTTTTTCAAGTAATAACGTCTGTCCTGTTGCAATAATTGTTGTTGTAGAAAACGGTGGTTGGGGCTCGGAAACAGCATTGCCGATAGCTTCAACCGTTATGAAAGAAATTTTAAAAATTTATTCATAAAAATACATTGTTTGACAGTTTTCTACAGTTGACTTATTGTGCCATATATAGTAAAATATACTTTAAGTTTATAAATTCCGAAAGGTTGAAACAAATGAGTTTTATTGAGTTTGATTCTGTTTACAAAAGATATAAAATGGGCGAAATCGTTATCAATGCCGCAGACGGTGTTACCTTTAACGTTGAACAAGGTGAGTTCTGTGTTATTGTTGGTGCCAGTGGTGCCGGTAAAACAACAGTTCTTAATATTTTAGGTGGTATGGATGACTGTGATGACGGTAAAATCCGTGTTGCAGGTGACCTTATAAACGAGTATGACAGTAAACGTCTTATTGAGTACAGACGTTACGACGTTGGTTTCGTTTTTCAGTTCTATAACCTTGTTCCCAATCTTACTGCACTCGAAAACGTTGAGCTTGCAACTCAGATTGGTACAAAGGCACTTAATCCT
>JAZOSL010000003.1:0-13281 GCA_045657085.1 Acutalibacteraceae bacterium
AGGACCTGCACAAACATCAACGAACTCGCCCTGTTTATAGAAGCTGATGGGCTCGTTTTTGCCTGCGTGCTCTTCGATAAGCTCAACCTTGTAGATTTCGCCCTTTGCTTTCATTTCTTCAATAGCAGTCTGGGGCTCCATTTCGAATTTTTCAAGAGGAAGGTCTTCCTTAACGATTTTTTTCATTTCTGCCTCAATCTTTGTAAGGATTTCGGGAGTGAAAGAAATTTCGCTATCAATATCATAATAGAAGCCGTTGTCAATAGCAGGACCAATAGCAAGCTTTGCTTCAGGGTAAAGGCGTTTTACTGCCTGTGCAAGAATATGAGAAGCAGTATGCCAGAAAGCATGTTTGCCTTCTTCGCTATCAAATGTAACGAACTCAAGTTCGCAATCCTCGTTGATTTCTGTACGGATATCAGCAGCATTACCATTAATTAAACAAGCACAAACATTTCTGTAAAGACCCATAGAAATATCTTTACATACGTCTGCAGCACTTACACCGTTTTCGTATTCCTTAACGTCGTCACGAAGTTTAATTTTAACCATATAATTCAATCCTTTCATAGATATAATTTACATTTTAAATATTTTCATTGTGGAAAAGAAAATGCGTAAATCCACAATAATAAATAAAAATACCTCATCCCTGAAATGGGATGAGGTACACTGTACTCCACGGTTCCACCCAATTTGCAACACTGAGTAGTGTTGCCACTCGAGAGGTCTTAACGCGACCGGACGGCTATGCTTATCTTTCGCTTCACATAGCTCTCAGGAGTGGTCTTGGGGGTAAAGCCTTCCGTACCTTTCACCAACCGGTACGTTCTCTGAAAAGGGATTTCACCCTTACTCTCTCCGTCAATGAGTTAAAGTTTATTTGTTTATATAATAATATTGTTTTTCTTGATTGTCAACAAAATTATTCTGCAGTATCTTCTGTTACTACCTTTTTAGGCTCAATTTTGCCGTAACGTGAAGAAGTTGCAGCATCAACCTTTTGTTCTCTCGGCTCCTTAGGAGTTTCAGGAACATAGGGGGCTCTTCTTTCTCTGTTACCTCTACGGTTACCTCTGTCTCTGTAACCACCCTTTTCGCCACCTTCGGGAGTAATAACTACTCTACGTCTGTCGCCTTCACCAACTGAATGTGATGTAACACCTTCAATTTCCTGAATAGCTGTATGAATAATTCTTCTCTCATAGGGGTTCATAGGTTCAAGAGCAAAGCTTTTGCTGTATTTTAAAACTCTTGTAGCCTGTCTTTTTGCAAGTGATTTGAGAGTTTCTTCTCTACGTGCTCTGTAATCACCAACGTTAAGAGCAACTCTTTTGTTATTATCGTCGGCACGATTTACGAAAAGACGTGTAAGATACTGTAAAGCATCAAGTGTTTCACCACGTCTGCCGATAATGTTACCATAATCTTCATCACAAGTGATTTCAAAATAAATATCTTCTTCAGCTTCTCTTGCTGTGACCTTTACGTCTGTAAAGCCCATACCAACAAGAATTGATTTAAGATATTCAGTTGCTTCTGTTTCTTTAGGCTCAATAGCAGAAAAATCAACCTTAGGTTCAACTTTTTTCTCGGCCTTAGGAGCTTCTTTTTTGGTTTCTTTCTTAGGCTGTGGTTTCTTTTCGGCTTTTTTCTCAGCCTTTGGAGCTTTTGCAGGCTCAGCTTTCTTTTCTACTTTTTTTGGTGTTTCTTTTTTCTCTTCAATACCATCATCGTATGAAGCTTTAACCTTTGCATCACTACCACCAAAAAGACCTAACACTTTCTTCTTAGGGAAAGTAATAATTTCTACTTTAACATCTGCATCAATGGGTGCATGAAGGTTTTCAACAGCCATTTTTCTGGCTTCATCAACCGTTGCAGCTACACCTATAGCTTCTTTAATCATATTTTCACCTTATTTCTTTTCAATCTCAACACGACGTTTTACATTATTTTCTTTAGAACGTCTTGTAACCGTTTCGTCAACCATCTGTTGAGCTATAACTTTTTTAGGGCTGTATATGCTTGTAAGAAGCACCTGTTGAATAAAGGATAATACGTTTGAAATTACCCAATAAAAGCCTACACCTGCAGGGAACATAAATGTAAATACAAGTGACATAAAAGGTGACATAAAAGTCATACAACCCATTGAGGGGTTTTTAGCCATTTCGGGATTCTGCTTACGTTGTTTCATAAACATGAAAACAGAAGACATCATAGCAGTCAAAAATGCGAGAATAGGAATTATCCAGATAAGACCCGGTTCTTTTGTTGTGGGTGTTTCAGCAAGATCAAGACCAAAAATTTGGAACTTATCTTTAAGAGATGCAAGAGCCTCTAACTCTTCACCGGTTATAACACCACTTAACTTGTCAGAAAACTTTTCAAAACTCTCAAGAATTTTGATTTCTGCCATTCTGGCTTCGTTAGCATTTTTACCTGTTGACTGAGCAGCAATATTCATTACTGTTTTGATTTTTTCAATTGTGTCGTTGCTGAAACGAAGCACACTTGAAAGAGGTGTATAAATAACACCGTAAAGACCAATCATAACAATCATCTGAATCATAAGAGGAGCACAACCCATATTAGCCGCACCAAAACCCTCACGCTGATAAAGAGCCTGAGTTTCCTCTTGAATTTTTTGCTGATTGCCTGCATATTTCTGTCTGATTTTGTTAACCTTGGTCTGAAGACGAACCTGCTTTGCAGAGTTTTTCTGCTGACTGATTGAAGCAGGTAAAAGAGCACATCTTATAATGATAGTCAGCAATATAATAGCAACTACATAACTATCTGTAAGATTATAGAACAAGCTTAATGCCGCACCAAAAGGTATGGCAAGTATATCTCTAATAGCATCCATTTAAATTAAATTCCTTCCTGATTTTGTAGAAAGAGATTATTTCTTCTCTTTCTTCGGGGGTACGGGGTCTACCCCACCGGGGAAAAGAATGTTGCACCTCATCAAACGTCTTACTGCAAGTATTGTGCCTTTAAATGCTCCGTGAACATTAATTGCTTCAAGGGCATACTGAGAACAAGTGGGATAGAAACGACATTTCGGACTGAATAGCGGCGAAATTCGTTTTTGATAAAACTTAATCAATTTTATGAGAAAGTCTTTCATTCTTCTTCACTCTCTGTTTTCAGCATTCCTTCTTGAGTAAACATTTTCCTCATTATTTCTTCAATGCGGGTGCTTTTCAGATATTTCGTTTTAGAACGGGCTACCATTACTATATCGTAACAAGGTGAAAGTTCAGGACATATATGTCTGAAAGCCTCTCTGATAACTCTTCTTGAACGATTACGTTCAACTGCATTACCGATTTTTTTACTCGTTGTTATACCAATACGGCAAATTCCCGCGCGGTTCTTTGAGTAATAAATAACCAACGCAGGATCAATTACAGCCTTGCCTCTATTATATAACCGACGGAAATCGGGGTTACTGTTGAGTGTAACGAAATCTGACACATTATTCTCCTATTTTGAAAGAATAATTAATATGTGAGCTGCTTTCTGCCTTTTGCACGACGGCGAGCAAGCACCTTACGACCATTTCTGTCTGCCATTCTTTTACGGAAACCGTGTTCCATCTTTCTGTGTCTTTTTTTGGGCTGATAAGTTCTTTTCATTTTAATTTCTCCTATCTATTTTTCAGGCTTTTTTACGAAGTATGAGAAGTGTTAAAGTAAATATAAACCTGTATTTTATATGATATGACGCACTTGTACCAAGACAGTTGCACAAGACATTATATAAAAATACGCAAAAAAAGTCAATAGATAATACGTTTTTTTACAATATCAAAAAATCGTATAATAAACTCGTTTTTTTGTATACAATTTATAATATATAAATAAACACACCGACAAACATAATTCTTCATTGATATTTTAAAAACTGTGTGTTATTATTATGTGTAATGTTAAATGATGTTTTAGGAGATGATTATAAATGAGCGAATGCACACACAACTGCAGCACTTGTTCTCAGAACTGCTCATCAAGAAAAGAGCCCGAAAGTTTACGTGAACAACCCCATGAGCTTTCAAAAATCAAAAAGGTTATCGGTGTTGTAAGTGGTAAGGGTGGTGTTGGTAAATCACTTGTTACTTCACTTTTAGCTGTTTCTATGCAAAGAAAAGGCTTCAAAACAGCTATCCTTGATGCTGATATTACCGGTCCTTCTATTCCAAAAGCCTTTGGTATTAAAGAAAAAGCTCAAGGCACAGAAAACGGTATTCTTCCCTGTAAATCAAAAACAGGCATTGAAATCATGTCTGTTAACCTTCTTCTTGAAAATGATACTGACCCTGTTGTATGGCGTGGTCCCGTTATTGCAGGTGCTGTAAAACAATTCTGGACAGACGTAATCTGGGATGACGTCGACTTTATGTTTGTTGATATGCCACCCGGAACCGGTGACGTTCCTCTTACAGTTTTCCAGAGCCTTCCTGTTGATGGTATAGTTATTGTCGCTTCTCCTCAAGAGCTTGTTGGAATGATTGTTGAAAAGGCAGTTAAAATGGCAGGACTTATGAATATACCTGTTCTTGCATTTGCAGAAAATATGTCCTACTTCCTTTGCCCCGACTGTAACACAAAGCACAAAATTTTCGGAGAAAGCAATATCAAAGAAATCGCAGAAGAATACAAGGTTGATACAGTTGCAGAAATCCCAATGAACAACAAGCTTGCTGCTGCAGTTGATGCAGGTGTTATTGAATTATTCGAAGGCGATTGGGTAGAAGAAATCTCAAATAAAATCGTAGGATTATTATAATTCAGAAAAAATTTTTTAAAAACCACTTGTGAAAAACACAAGTGGTTTTTTGTATACTTTTATAATTGACTGTATTTTCAAAAAATTATATAATAAATTCAAAATATTTTTCAGGAAGTGGTTGAATGTTTTCCTATTCAAAGAAAATATTATGCTTACTTTTAGCTCTATTTATAACTTGTAGTACACCATTATCAGTAAGTGCCCTACAGAACGAGATACACACCAGCGATGTTTTGGAGCTTAAATTGTATAATTCTGCAGGTCCCAATGTTGACACTTTAAAATCATACGTTGATATAGATGAATTCAGAGAATATCTTATCACTGGTTTTTCTACCTGCCCTACCGAGCTTAATATCTCACAGTTCAATCTTCCTACAAGCATTGTGAATGCAATAGTGAATTACATCTGGTGCGAAACACCGGAATTATTCCAGGTTGGTAATATGAGATATTCATACAGCAATAGTAAAATCATTTCACTCATGCCCTCTTCTTACCACTACACTGCAAGTGAATATCCCACAATGTTAAATAAATTCAGACAGAATGCCGAGATGCTTTTAGATGGTATCAAGGGAAACAACAGTCTTACTGACGTTGAAAAGGCACTTCTTCTCCACGATAGATTGGCTATCTGGTGTGAATACGATTATGAAAATTATCTTAACCAGAGTTTGCCACGTTCAGCCTATAATGCTTACGGTGCTTTTGTGAACAAAACTGCAGTTTGTATGGGCTACGCACTCGCTTACGACTATCTTCTTTTTCAGGTTGGTATTGATAGTGAATATTGTAGCTCAGATCTTCTTAATCACGCATGGAATATAGTATACGTAAATAATTCTGCTTACCACGTTGACGTTACCTGGGATGACCCTGTACGTGATAAAAGCGGTTACGTTAAGCACACCAACTTTTTAAGGTCAACAAACGGAATTGTTGAAACAGGTCATATTTCAGACGATGGTTACGTTGACTATAACACCTCACCTAATGACACAACCTTCGATAGTTATTATTGGCAGAAATCAAATACTGAATTTCAATTGATTGGTGATGATTTTTACTATATTGATAACGAAGCCGGTGCTTTAAAGAAAATATCCAACGGTGTTACTACAACCTGCAAAGCTATAACCGATAAATGGAAGGCTTCTGCATCATCAAGTTGGGTAGGCAACTTTGCTTGTCTTTCAAGTGACGGCGAACAGCTTTTCTATTCGTTATCAAAAGCTGTTTATGAATACGACCCTGAAACTAACACAACTAAAACCGTTTTCACTCCTGATTTATCAGGTGGTAACTATTATAGTATATACGGCTTCAAATTTGAAAATTGTCAGTTTATTTGCGAGGTGTATAACACACCTAATTTCACAGCAACTACAAAGGCTATAAATACTCAAAGATTAGCAAACCATAAAACAGGCGACTGGATTATAGACTATGGTCCTTCTCCAGATGAGGAAGGCTACAAACACAAGGAGTGTTTAGTCTGTGGTGAATATCTCGACGACACACTAATCCCGACAATTTCTGTGGAACAAACCACCGTCAGTGAA
Source organism: Acutalibacteraceae bacterium (assembly GCA_045657085.1). Lineage (GTDB taxonomy): Bacteria > Bacillota > Clostridia > Oscillospirales > Acutalibacteraceae > DTU089. The sequence goes on from JAZOSL010000003.1 coordinate 6,366, forward strand.
ATTGATTACTATAATGCATTGTTATTTACCGAAAATCTTTTATGTGACAATATTGAAGATTTAATTTACGCATATAATACTACAGCAATTTCAACCGATAACAGTGGTTTTATCGGTACAGGTACAAAAATCGACATTTCAAATAACGGTGAAAATGTTTCCTATCTCACTGTAATTGTATCAGGTGATATTAATGGGGATGGCGTTTGTAACGTTATAGATGCAAGCGAAGCCGAAAGATTTTCTACCGGTGCCAAAGAACCAACTGAAATTGAAATCTATGCTGCAAACGGCGATTACTCATCAGAGATCACAGCAAACACATATCAAACTGTTTTAAATAAAGCATTAGCATCTTAAAAATCTATGAAAAAAATAATTCTTATTGACCTTGACAACACCTTAATTGACTTCAATGAATGTGCAAGACATTCTATAATTGATATATTCAATAAATTCGATTTACCTTATTCTGACAACGTTTTTACCACATTTATTACCGAAAATGTAAAAATATGGAAACGTCTTGAAAATGGCGAAATCACAAAAGCAGAGCTTCGCGAAAACAGATGGAACATTATACTAGGAAAACTCGGTATAGATTTCGACGGTCATATTGTTGAAGACCTTTTCGAAAAAGGCGTTGCCAAAGGGGCATATGCTGTTAACGGAGCTTATGAGCTATTAGATTATCTTCATCCGAAATACGACTTATATATCGTCTCAAACGGCTTTCGTTTTGTGCAGGAAAGCAGATTGAAAATCGGTGATTTCACTAAATATTTCAAAGATATTTTCGTATCTGAAGACGTTGGGGTGGCAAAACCTGCAAAAGAGTTTTTTGATTATTGCTTTGAAAAACTCGGTAACCCTGAAAAAGAATCTGTTATTCTTATCGGTGACAGTCTTTCAGCAGATATAAAGGGTGGCATTAATTACGGTATTGATACAATTTGGTTTAATAAAAACAACGATATTTCACCGAATGACGTATCACCAGATTACATAGTTTCCCATCTTCAGGACATAACAAAAATCTTATAAAAAAGAAAACGTTGCATTTTTCAGATGCAACGTTTTTATTTTATTCTGTTATATCAGCAAATTTATATTTTATTATTTTTTCAATATCACAAACATTAAGTTCAACCTGAAAACCAATTTTACCTGCACTGAAAAAGATTTTTTCAAACATTTCTCCGGATGAATCTATCACCGTTGGAAATGTTTTTTTCATACCAACAGGCGAACATCCACCATGAATATAACCTGTAAGCCCTAACAAATCTTTCGATTTTATCATTTCTATACTTTTTTCGCCAACAGCACTTGCTGCCTTTTTCAGATTTAATTCTCTGTTAACAGGCACAAGAAAAACGTAATTCTGTTTTGTTTTTCCTACTGTTACAAGAGTTTTAAAAACCATATCAGGATTTTCTCCTAAAACAGACGCAACGTCTTCACCTGCTATAGCATCTGTTTTCGAATAATCGTGTATTTCATAAGGTATCTTCTTTTGGTCAAGAAGTCGCATAACATTTGTTTTTTCTTGTTTTGCCATTTTAACATTCTCCATAAATCATTAAATCTGTATTTTCTTCACTGTATTCAATTTGTTTTGACCAATTTTTAAGATTATTTATTCTGTCTGTTAAAATAAGCTCGCCTTTATCATAAAATGTTTTTATATCGCAAAGTCTTATAAACCTTACTGCTTCAACAGAAAATTCAACTCTTTCTTTTACACTGCCGTCAAAAACTGCTTTTAGTAAATGGCGATATAAAATATAAGCAAGTATTTTTGAATAAAGTATATTGTTTTCTTTTATTTTCTCGAAATCGTTTTCACATTTTAAAGCATCCTGATAATTTTTACTTAGATTATTTATAAAAGCTGTCCACTCATTATTTATAGGCTCTGTTTTTTTATAAAACTCAAGGCTTTTTTCATAATCTCTCACCTTGCATTTTTTATTACAAAACCTTTCGGTTTTACCTAAAATATTTACAAGCTTTTCTTCAAAGCTTTTGCTCTGATTAAAAAGAATTTCAAATAAACCATCTCTGAAAGCAGACAAGAATATGTATGTATCAGACTCTGAAATTTCTTCTTTTGTTTCTAAAACAATTTCTTCACCATCATTTTCTTCAATTAAAGAAAACGGCTTTTCTGTTTCAAGTAAAAGCCTGCATGCTTCTTCACAGCAAAGTCCCAAACCACATTCAGTAACACCTGAAAACCACTCGTAAAAACGTGGATGCTCACGGCAGATATCGCAAAGATAATCTTCACCACAATTCAAAATAATTTTACAAAGATTTCTATCATTCAGTAATGCACATCGCTCATTTTCGCAAAGCTTAAAGCAGCTACCACCGTCACAGGCTGTTGTAATTTTGCCTTTTAACTCTTCACCGAAGTTATTCTTTAAAGACCAATATTTTTCCAAAGCAACGTCATCAATATCTATTTCCCAACCGATACAACAGTTATCGGTACATTTTTCAGCTATGCATTTAAATTTATCATAAAAATCAGGTTTAATATAAAACATCTGGACCTCTTACTAATCTTTTAAAATTTCAGTAACTATTATCGTGTTATTACTATATCTAAACTTAATTTGCATATTTTCAAAGCAAAGACCGTAAATTCTATCTTCATCATCCTGATAAGACGGTCTCGGGTCAAGGCTTAAAAGCTCTGTAAGGTTTTCTGTCTGTAAAGGTGTTAACCCTGTTTTTATATTTTCAGGGATAATAACATCAAGGGAATAATCCTTGAAATCGTCAGAAAAACCACCTTTTGCATCAGCTATACTATCAACGTAAGGAAGATAAGGTTTAATATCATATATAGGTGTGTCATCGGCTAAATCTGCACCACTTACCACGAGAGCCTTACCATTTTTTGCGTCTATAACACCTTCAAGCTTAACACAAGAAAGACCTAACGAGTTAGGTCTGAATGGTGAGCGTGTTGCAAATACCCCTACCCTTTTATTGCCACCTAATCTGGGTGGTCTTACCGTGGGAGACCATTGACCGTTATTCTGTGAAAAGCCCCATATAAGCCAAAGATGTGAATATTGCTCAATGTCTCTGAGCATATTTTCATCTTTAAAGCCTTCACAAAACTCAATAATCGATTTCACAGACGGTGCAAGCCCGCTTTGACGAGGTACTCCAAATTTTTCTTTATAGGCGTTTTTAATATAGCCAACAGGCTCAATTAAAATCTTATCATCGTTATTCAAAATAACACCGCCTTGCTATAATTTCAACTCTCATATTGTTATACCATAAAACAAAAATAAAATAAATACAAATAGTAAAAAATCCCCTTGAGCAAAACACTCAAGGGGATTAGAAAAATTGACAGATTTAGAGCAGTTAGCATTTCCTCTACCCCTACCACAAACAAAAAATGGCGATTTTTGATGCAGAAGGCTTTTTATACTGCGAAGTTGTATACAGATACTACGAGCAGGATAAAATGACTAACCCCCGACTATAAAGTCGGGGGTGTTCTGCGCAAAATGCGCCATTTTTTAATATACTTTACGTTCTGTATAGCCCGTATGAAGAATATCATGAGCCTTGTGGCTTCCGGGTTCACCGAAATACTCGTCGTAAATAGCCTTAACGTCGGGGTTGTTATGTGACTTTCTTACAGGAAGATTTTCGTCATCGTTGTAAAGACCTGCTGCACGAAGTGCTCTTACGTCTTCGAAGTTACGAACAGAAGCAGGAACGATAGGCTGTCCGCCACCGTTTACACAACCACCGGGACAAGCCATAATTTCAATGAAATCATATTTCTTTTCGCCGGATTTAACCATTTCAAGAACCTTTTTAGCATTTGCAAGACCTGATGCAACTGCAACGTTAACTGTTACACCATCAAGGTCATAAGTTGCTTCTTTAACGCCTTCAACACCACGAACTGCATTGAATGTTGCAAAGTCGTTAAGTTCTTTACCTGTAACAACTTCGTAAGCTGTACGAAGAGCAGCTTCCATAACGCCACCTGTTGCACCGAAGATTGTACCTGCACCTGAACCAAGTCCAAAAGGTGCATCAAATTCAGCATCAGGAATAGCTTTGAAGTTGATACCTGCTTTTCTGATCATTCTTGCAAGTTCTCTTACAGTGATTGAAACGTCAATATCTGCAAGACCCTTAACTGCTGTATGGTCAACTCTTTCAGCTTCAAACTTTTTAGCTGTACAAGGCATAACAGATACAACGAAGATATCTTTAGGATCAATACCCATCTTTTCAGCATAGTAAGTTTTTGCTACTGAACCGAACATACCCTGAGGTGATTTACAAGAAGAAAGGTTAGGAATAAATTCAGGATAATAGTGTTCACAATATTTAATCCAACCGGGTGAGCAAGATGTAATAAGAGGAAGGTTCTTACCTTCTTTAAATCTGCCAAGAAATTCAGTTGCTTCTTCCATAATTGTAAGGTCAGCTGTGAAGTTTGTATCGAACACACGGTCAAAGCCGAGCATCTTGAGAGCTGCAACCATTTTACCTGTAACGATAGAGCCCATCTCGTAACCAAATTCTTCACCAAGACCTACACGAACTGCAGGAGCAGTCTGAACGATAACGTGTTTTGTCGGATCATTAATAGCATCAAATACTTTCTGAGTATCATCTCTTTCTGCAAGAGCACCTGTAGGACAAGCTGTAATACACTGACCACAAGATACACAAGCAACGTCGCCAAGACCATATTCGAAAGCAGAACCGATATGAGTATCAAAACCACGAGCATTTGCACCGATTACTGAAATTGCCTGAGTTTTGTCGCAAACAGCAACACAACGACGACAAAGGATACATTTTTCATTATCACGGTACATATGAGTAGCACTGTTATCGATTGCGTATTTTACAAATTCACCTGCAAACTTGTTTTCGTCTTCAATGCCATATTCATGGCAAAGCTTCTGCAATTCACAGCTACCACTTCTTACACAAGAAAGACATTCTTTCTTATGAGTTGAAAGGATAAGCTCAAGAGTAGTTTTTCTTGCTTCGATAACCTTGGGTGTGTTTGTGAAAATTTCCATACCCTCGTTTACGGGGAATACACAAGCAGCAACAAGGCCTCTTGCACCTTTAACTTCAACAACGCAAATACGGCAAGCACCGATAGCATTGATTTCTTTAAGATAGCAAAGTGTAGGAATTTCAATACCTACTGAATGTGCGGCTTCAAGAATCGTAGAACCGGCAGGAACCTGATAATCAAAACCGTTAATTTTAATATTTACTGCATTTTCCATTATTTAGTTCCTCCTTATTTATTAATAGCTTTAAACTTACAGTTGCCCATACATACACCACATTTAACACATTTATCTGTGTCAATTGCGAATGAAGCAAGCTTGTGACCGGGAGCAATGTAATCTGTTCTTGTAATAGCATCAACAGGACAGTTCTTTGCACAGATACCACAACCGATACATTTATCTGCATCAATTTTGAATGTAACAAGGTCTTTACATACGCCTGCAGGACATTTTTTGTCTACAACGTGTGCGATGTATTCATCCTTGAAACGCTGATATGTAGAAAGAACGGGGTTGGGAGCTGTCTGACCAAGACCACAAAGAGAGTTTTCTTTGATGTAGTTGCAAAGCTTCTCCATTCTGTCAAGGTCTTCCATTGTACCTTTACCACTTGTGATTTTTTCAAGAATTTCAAGAAGTCTTCTTGTACCAACACGGCAAGGAGTACATTTACCACAAGATTCATCAACTGTAAATTTAAGGAAGAACTTAGCAATATCAACCATACAGTCATCTTCGTCCATAACGATAAGACCACCTGAACCCATCATAGCACCTTTAGCTACAAGGTTATCATAGTCTATCTCAATATCGAGAAGGTCTGCAGGAAGGCATCCACCTGAGGGACCACCTGTCTGAGCTGCTTTAAACTTCTTGCCCTTAGGAATACCACCACCGATATCTTCAACGATTTCACGAAGGGTTGTACCCATAGGAACCTCAACAAGACCTGTGTTATTGATTTTACCACCAAGAGCAAATACTTTTGTACCCTTACTTGTTTCAGTACCCATAGAGTTGAAGAATTCAGCACCTTTAAGGATAATCTGAGGAATGTTTGCAAATGTTTCAACGTTATTTTCTGTTGTGGGTTTGCCGAAAAGACCCTTAACTGCCGGATAGGGAGGTCTGGGACGAGGCTCACCACGGTTACCTTCGATAGATGTCATAAGAGCAGTTTCTTCACCACAAACGAAAGCACCTGCACCAAGACGGATAAATAAATCGAAATCGAAACCTGAACCGAAAATATTTTTACCGAGAAGACCGTATGCTCGAGCATCATCAATAGCTTTCTGTAAACGTTCAACTGCTATAGGATATTCAGCACGAACGTAAACGTAACCTTCTGTTGCGCCTGTTGCGTAACCACAGATTGTCATAGCTTCAACGATACAGTGGGGGTCACCTTCAAGAACTGAACGGTCCATGAAAGCACCGGGGTCACCTTCGTCGGCATTACATACAACATATTTCTGATCTGCCTTATTAGCAGCTGTAAAGCTCCATTTACGGCCTGTGGGGAAGCCACCGCCACCTCTACCACGAAGACCTGAATCAATAACAGTTTTGATAACGTCTTCAGGAGTCATTTCTGTAAGAGCCTTTGCAAGAGCTGCATAACCATCGTATGCGATATATTCTTCGATATTTTCAGGGTCAATAACACCACAGTTACGAAGAGCAACACGATGCTGTTTCTTATAGAAGTTTGTTTCATTCAAGGGTTTAACTGCTTCTTCAGTAACAGTCTCCTGATAAAGAAGTCTTTTAACAATTCTACCCTTAAGAAGATGTTCTTCAACGATTTCAGGAATATCATCAAC
>JAZOSL010000004.1:0-14998 GCA_045657085.1 Acutalibacteraceae bacterium
CTTCTGCCTTCAAGTTTGTCTTCCATACCTAAATCCTTGAAAAGGTCGCTGCTGCAAGTCTGAACACTATGGCAAAGACCAACAGTATTAACACCTGTATATCTCTGCATATAGCCTGAAAGCATTGCCATGGGGTTTGTGTAGTTAAGGAAAACTGCATCGGGACAAACTTCTTCCATATCTGCAGCAAAATCTGCCATAACAGGAATAGTACGAAGAGCACGCATAATACCACCGATACCGAGAGTATCTGCAATAGTCTGGCGAAGGCCATATTTCTTGGGAACTTCAAAGTCAATTATAGTGCAAGGGTCATAAAGACCAACCTGAATTGCATTAACAACGAAGTTGGCGCCTCTGAGGGCATCTTTACGGTTTTCTACCCCAAGATAACTTTCAACTTTACCATGGCCACCCATAGTTTTTTGCATTGCTTCAATAATTGTTTTACTTTGCTCAAGACGTTCACCGTCAATATCATAAAGAGCAAAAACGCTATCTCTAAGAACCTCAGATGCCATACAATCGCCAATAACATTTCTTGCAAAAACTGTGCTACCCGCACCCATAAACGTAATTTTCATAACACTACCACCTTAAACAATCTTTAACAAAGATTAAATTACAAAACCACCATTTACAGATATAACCTGACCGGTTATAAAATCTGCTTTTGAAGACGCTAAAAAACTTACTGCATCTGCAACGTCGTTTGGCTTACCCAATGCATTTAAGGGTGTTTCTTCCTTTAACGCATTTACATCTTCCAAAGAAAAGTTTTTCATCATATCAGTCATAATAACCCCGGGTGAAACTGCATTAACGGTTATACCGGAAAGCCCCACCTCTTTTGCTAAGGCTTTTGTAAGGCCGATAAGTCCTGCTTTAGCAGCAGAATAATGAACCTCCATGGAAGCACCTACTTCGCCCCACATTGAAGCGATATTTATAATTCTCCCTGACTTTTTATTTATCATATATCCCAAAGCTTGTCTTGAACAATAAAAGGCTCCCGTCAAATTTGTGTTCAACATTTTTTGCCACATATCGTCAGTAATATCTGTGAAAAGAATTTGCTCTGATATACCTGCATTATTGACAAGAACCTCAACACCACCAAAAGTACGTTCAATTGAAGCAAACATATTTTTTACTTCTTCAGAATTTGAAATATCTGCTTTAAAAATCTCAACCTCAGTAATTCCTGAAAGTTCTTTCTTTAAGCTTTGGGCATCTGATTCTGAATTATTATAATTTATTGCAATTTTATATCCGTCATTTGCAAGGGAACGGCAAATCGCAGCACCTATCCCCTTTGCCCCTCCTGTTACAAGGGCAGTTTTTTTATCATTCATCATGAGAATGTGTATGAGTTGTAGCCGGAACAGTTATTCCGACATCTTCAGCAAATTCAGAAACACCTACGTCTGTCAATTCTTGCTTTGTATAGCCTACCGGAGGTAAAAATACGCTTGACGGAAATTCATCAGTAACCATATCGTAATAAAGAACAGAGTTATCCGAAGCTACAGTTTTTATCAAAAGAGTTCCGTACATATAATCTTTGGTACCGTCATCATATTCTATAACCACATACTGCACACCATCTTCGTTTGCAGTATATTCAGCAACCTTATTTTTACGCATATTATATGCTTCACCTGATAAAAGGCCTTCAATCATTTCTTCGCTGCCAGCTTGATTCTGAATCATACTGATAGGTATGGAAATATATGTTTTTTCTGAAACAGACACCATAAGAATATCTGTATCATTTACAATTATACCGATTTCTTCATCACTATACATAGCCACAGCTGAATATTTTGTACCATCACGGGCAATTTTATAAGTTGAAACATTACCGTTGGCATCTACAATTCTACCTGTAAAGTAATACTTCTGAGATCTCATAATATCAAGCTCTGTTTTTTCAGTAACGGGTGGATTTGTAGTTGTTGTATTCTGTGAAGGTTTAGTTGTAGTTGTCTGGTTTGTGGGTTTAGACGGCTTAGATGGTTTCGCTGTTGTTGTGGTTGTTGAAGAAGGACGTGTTGTATTATCTTTACCACTTGTAACAGACGGAACAGTTGTAGCTGTTGTATCAGCTGAATTGTTTTCTGTTGAAGCCTGAGAAACCACAGCCTGTAATCTATCTGGTAAAATACCGTTGGGTACTGTTGTTTCTGTATCAGGTTTTGCAAAGAAATCCTGACCGAATTCAACTTCATCCTTAGAAAATGTTACTTTTTCAGTTGCAACAACCTCACCGGCTTTATCGGTAACTTCAACGACGGTAACAAGAGCTCCGTCGCTTGAAATATAATCCCCAGCTTCACCTGTATCACCGGTTTTGGGAATATCTACACTTGTTTCAAAATTTGCAAAAGAAAACAAAACAATAGCAAGAATTATAACTGCAATTGCAATAATCGGTTTTTTCATAGAATCCTCCGAAGAAATAGATTAAATTACCTTAACATATTAACATAAATAAAGTTAAGAAAGCAAGCAATTCATAAACACAGTACGCATTGTTTACAAATTCTTAATTTACTGAAAGCAAATTGACTTTTATCACTTTTTTTTACTACTTTTTACAAGCATTTTAAGATGTGCAAAAGTTACTTCTTCACCATACTCAGAAAGCATAGTTAAAAGCTCTTCTAACAAATCAGACGTATTAGGATGAATTACCCTACGTCCTTTACCACGCAAAAAATATTCAAGTGGTGATTGATCGGTATATTTGTCACCGTTATATATTTTACCTGCTGCTACCCTATCGCAAAACATTTCGGCAACATATTTAACAGGCATTTCAACAGGTTCAACCACCTTTGAAACAGGATTATAATCTGTCCAATACTCAAAATGATGTTTATTTCTGCCTTTATGATGTATCCAGGCTAATGAATAACCGAAAACTGCTCGTTCATCCTCATTAGGACTATGCTTACCCGTATAATATTTTGCACCGGGGTTAAATTCGGTAAAAGAGTATTTAGACAAATCATGCCTTAATCCTTGCCATAAAATACCTGCTCTACGACAATGTTTAATAACAAGATGCCTGTGTTTTGTTATAGTTATAAAATGACCTATTGCTTTTACCATAACTCACCACTTACTGACAATTTATTTGCTTAATTTAAATACATAAAGATGTTCACACGCTACATCTTCAGGTGAACATATATCTGCTTTGAGAGAAATTTTTCCGTCAACATTCTCAATTATTACATCTGCATCTGATCCTAAAAGAGAAACCTTGTAATCTTCCGAGTACTCTATTTCAGGGAAAACAGTTGCTTTTGATGGGAATTTTTCAGTAATTGCATAAATATTGCCGTCACGCTGAGTATAACAAACTCCATCGGAAGCCTTTTTGCAATAAACTTCACTTTCGTAAATAGCTTCACCGTTTACCTGGAGCCATTTACCCATACCCAAAAGACGTTCTTCCATAATAGGTGGAATTGTACCGTCACCATCCGGACCGATATTGAGAAGGAAGTTACCACCCTTTGAAACGAGTGAGCAAAGAGTTTTAAGAAGCTCTTTAACCGATAAATAATCTTCGCAACCTTCTTCTTTGTTTATGCCAAATGATCTACCTATGCCTCGGCACTCTTCAAAAGGTCTGTCGAGTTCAACATCTTCAATTCGTCTTTCAGTTCCTAAATAAACGTCAATAATACCGTATTCGGTTGTAAAGTTACCACCTTTTCTACCACGTGTTTCTTTACCCCAACGGTCATTCGGAACAATGAAATCCTTTACTGATGATTCATTATAAAGCCACTGTAAAAATTCTGTTGAATGCCAAACTGAGCTTTCATGCTCCCACTCACCATCGGTAAAAAGAGTGTTGGGTTGATATTTTTCAACAAGCTCTTTAAGCATTGGATGAAGATGTTCAAGAGCATATTTTTCAGGGTCTTCAAGATAATAGGGATGCCACCATTCATAAACAGAGTGATAAACACCGAAACGGACACCTGTACCCTCCATAGCGTTTTTAAGCTCCATAAGGAAGTCTCTTTTAGGAGCACATTCTACAGAGTTAAGACCAGGGGCATATTTTGTTTCGTAAAGGCAATAACCGTCGTGATGCTTTGAAACAAAATTTATGTATTTGGCACCTGAACGCTTAAAGAGGTCTGCCCACTTCTGAGCATCAAAACGATCACCTGTAAACTCATTGACAAAATCATAATAAGGTCTTGAGTTGTAATGTTCTTTATGGTACTCCTTATATTTGGGATGTGACGGATGTTCAGGCTTTTCTAAATTACAGGAATATCCGTACCATTCTGCATAATCTCCTTTAGGAGCATATGCAGGAATACTGTAAAGCCCCCAATGAATAAAGATACCAAATTTGGCTTTACCAAACCATTCAGGTACTTTTCTTGAATTTAATGATTCCCAATTATTTTCATACTTCATAATAATTACCTCTTTTTGTATATTTCCAAGCCGAAATGAACCGTTGTTGTAAGTTCTTCTAATTGCAACAGACGTTCTGCTTCAGCTTTTCCCGTTTTATAATAATACGGCGTCATTCTGAAAAGATTTAAAATATCTTCTTTATCAGTGATTTTGATTTGATATTTAATTTCTTTTAAAGATATCAGCTCGAAAAGCTCATCATTTCGTTTTTCGGGTTTGTTTTTATACGGCTCGTTATACAAAGCACACTTTAATTCCCACAAATGATTTTCTAATGGAACAGCTTTTATAAGACAACCATCACTTTTTAAAACCCTGTAAAAATCGTCATAAGCTGACGGGGCAAAGATATTTATCAAGCTATCGGCACTCTCATTTTTAAAAGGAAGAGAGAATGCACTTGCCACCGAAAATTCCGCATTTTTTATAGCCTTTGAAGCATATCTCAAAGCATCCTTTGAGATATCAATGCCGAACACTTTACCGTTAAAGCTATTTCTGACAGCATTGGTATAGTACCCTTCGCCACAGCCTACATCAATTATAATTCCGTCGTTTTTCACAGATGTTTTTACGCACTCACACAAAGCATCACAAAGGGTTTTATAATAGCCATTATTCAAGAAATCGCGACGAGAACGAACCATAAACTTATCGTCGCCGTGACGTTTAAGGGAAGACTGTTGTGACATTAAAAGGTTTACGTAACCATCTTTGGAAATATCGAAGGAATGATTGTTTTCGCAAGTATATGTTTTACCGTCAGAATGCAAATCGCACCTGCAAACGGGACACATAAAGTACGTCATATTTTACCTCAATTACGAATTAAAGGCTGCCATAGGCAGCCGATAATATTATTCTTCTATAAGTAATTTTTTAAGTTCACTCATAAAGGTGTTGATATCTTTAAACTGACGGTAAACAGACGCAAATCTAACGTAAGCAACCTCATCAATATCTTTTAATTTATCCATAACAAGCTCACCGATTTTAACGGATGTAACTTCTCTGTCAAGTGAATTCTGAATTTCTGCTTCAATATCGTCGATAGCTCTTTCAATAACATCAACAGAAACAGGTCTTTTTTCACAAGCTCTCATCATACCGTTGAAAAGCTTATCTCTGTCAAACACCTCACGGGATTTATCTTTTTTTACAACAACAATCGGTACACTTTCAATAATTTCGTACGTAGTAAAACGCTTACCACAGCTCATACACTCTCTACGACGGCGAATACGCTCGCCTTCGTCAGTGGGTCTTGAATCGATAACCTTGCTTTCTTCAAAACTGCAAAAAGGACATTTCATAAAGCACACCTCTGTCATTTTCTAAAATTATTACAATTTTGTAGTATTATACCAAATACAGTATTTTAATGCAAGAGTTTTCACAACATTTTGATGTGTAAACCATTTGTTTTTGTATCTATTGCCACCCTTTATTTTCCATTGAATAATAGCGCACGTTATATTATCATTATTACGGTGATTATATGAATAAAAGAATAAAGACTTTAAACACTTTTTACAAGCAGCTCGGCACAAAAACTCAATTAATTATAAAAGTTTCTTTAATTTTATATTTATCTCTGTTATTTATTGTTTTATTTTCTTATTTTGCAGCAGGTCTGCCTCAGCAATATGAATTACTCTTACTTTCAGATGACTTGATAAGCGCTTCAAAAACCATTGCTTTTATTGGTCTTTTAGGCACAATATTTTTTCACAACATAGAAAATGGTATGGCAGAAAAATAATCTGCCATACCATTTATTCTTTTGGTGTTATTTCATTTTAAGGCTGGAAACGATTTTTATTGCGTCTTCCTGACTTTCAAAGCCTCTGAACACAAGTGAACATTTATTATCAACATTATCCTTTGCTTGAATTTCGAAAGAATACATCGTTTCATTTTCTCTCACAAGCTTATAGCCTATGCAATAATAATCAAGATTTTTAACCACTATATTACCGGATGCTACAGGGAATGACATGTTGGCAACACTATAATATAAAATAGCCTTACTATACTCTTCAACACTACAGAAAAATGATGGTTTCGGTGGTTCTGTTTCCAAAACATACTCATACAAGGACAGATCATAACCGGGTGAGAAATCTGAATCGTAGCCCATATACTTCATACCCCATATAATAAACGGTCTTGCGGGTGGAAAAACATAACCTTTAAGATAATTATTCATACTATCCTTTGCAGCATATTCAGGCTCCATTAAAAATATCGTTTTGTTATCACTCAAATTAAATCTTATATTATCAACGGCGTATTCGCCTTCGCCCTCAGTTACTTTTAAGGTGTATTCTTCACCAACGAAAAGTGAAACCTCGCTATCCTCATAATCCGATTTATTAACAGCTTTACCCTTTATAATTTCAGTTTCGTTAGTAAAGCCACCATCCATATCTGAATACGAGTTATACTCGGTAATAGCATTATTGAGAATAACGCGATAAACAGTTACCGTGCTTATTAAAAGAGTCAGAATCAATGCAAGAGCAATAGATTCAATTACTACTTTCTTTTTCCCTTTTTTTATACGTTTACCTGCATTTTTTACTGCTTTTTCAACATCTGCTTCAACTGTGGGAACCTGAGGGCATTCTCTTAATTTTCTTAACTCTTCTCTGCAATTGTTACATTCCTTTAAATGCTCTTCTACGTATTCTGATGACTTTTTGCTACAAACAGAATCAACATAAAGGGGTAATAAATCTCTTGTTATATCGCAATCGAATCTACTCATTATTTTCACCTAACTTTTCATAAATTTTCATTCTCGCTCTATGATATGTAACTCTTGCCCAGCTTTCAGTTTTACCGTAAACCTCGGCAATAACGGAAAAAGACACTTCGCCTAAAGCTTTCATATAGAAAACTTCTTTGTAAGGTGACGGTAAGGATGTTGTAATTTCAAGAATTTTTTGTGCAGTTTCTTTATCTTCGGTATTTTCTAAAGCATTATCAAATCCCGAAAGGAAATTATAATCATCAATGTTTTCGGTTTTCTTTTTTCTTTTCAAAGAAACAAATTCATTGTGAGCTATTCTGCATAACCAGGTTTCCATACGGCAGTTGTTTTTGAATTTATCTATATTCTTAAACGCCTTATAGAATGTTTCTTGAGTAATATCTTCAGCAAGAGTTTCATCAAAACAAAGAGAAATGGCATAGCTTTTTACATATTTATAGTATTTTTCAAATACTAATTCTAAATCTTCCATACCATCCCACCTTTTCATTTTTTGAACGTTCATATATTAGACGAAGAAATTTTTATTTTGTTACAACCTTCTAAAAAATTTTTTAACAACAAAAAAAGAAAGCGTCATACAAAGTACAACACTTTCTTTTGGTGAGTTATCGGGGATTCGAACCCCGGACACCCTGCTTAAAAGGCAGGTGCTCTGCCTACTGAGCTAATAACTCATATATAAACCCTGTAAACAGGGTTATTTTTATTTAACAAATGCAAAAACAACAGTTGCTACAAGAGCTACTACGAAGAATACTGCTGCAAGAATTTTTGTGATTTTTGCGAGCTTAGCATCTAATGTTCTGCCTTTATTCTTATCGAAGAAACTGTCAGAGCCGCCTGCGATAGCACCGGAAAGACCTTGCTGCTGGCTTTTCTGAAGCATAACCGTTACAACTATTATTAATGATGAAACAAAAAGAACGGCACCGATAAGGTAATGATACCACATAAGATCCATAGGTGGCTCTCCTTTCATATGAACTACGTCTCGTTCACAACGCCCGGCTATAATAACATAATATTCAGAAAAAATCAAGTGTTTTTTTCATTTTTTTTAAAAAATTTTTATATTATGTATATTAGTGCTTTTCCGGGATAATTTATTATCAGCAAATAAAAATTCAAAGGCGTTTGTACTGTTATTTTACGGTTTATTTTTATTTGCTCTCCCCACTAAAAAGTGGGGAGTTTTGTTTTTTACTTTACTCTAAGGTAAGCTGTTCAGCAGTATCATCCGCACTTAAAACTGCACCTGTTGCAGGTAAGGTTTTAGTTCTGTAGCGATGGGGTTTTGTAAACTCCCCTTCTGTATACAAATGAACACTCTGGAGCTTGTTATATTTTTTAAGAGTCATAACGTTAACACCGGCTGTATCTTTTGCAGCCTTTGCAGAAATTGCACCTGTATTTACAAGAAGGTTTCTGCCGGCAGTTGAAGTAAGAACAACTTCGGTATCTTCAGTTATATAAAGAGCTGCTACAAGTGGTGATTTATCAGAATAAGCCTTAATAAGCTTTTTACGATTATTTTTTGTAGCATAGCCTGACATTGTAACCTTTGCAACCTTACCGTTTTCAAAGAAGAAAAGCATATAACCTTTATAATCGGTTGTTACTGCCATATAAACAGGTTTTTCATCTTTATCAAACTCAAGCTTCGAAGGTACGAAATCACCTAAAAGACTCGCTTTACTGTCATCAAAGTCAGCTGCCTTCGCCTTATAAACCTGACATTGCTCTGTAAAGAAGAGAAGATCAACATTATTTTTAGTATTGACACTTGCAACAATGCTGTCACTTTCTTTAAGCTTTTGCTCACCACCCATACGAAGTGACAATGGTGTGATTTTTTTAAAGTAACCATCTCGAGTGAAGAAAAGGTTAACTTCATAATCAGGAATTTCTTCAACCACGTCTTCTTCAACATCAGTATCGTAAATAATTTCACTTTTTCTGTCTTTACCGTATTTTTGTGAAACCTTTGTAAGCTCATCAACAATAATCTTTTTAACTCTTGATTTGCTTGCAAGAATATCTTCCATATCCTCAATATTCTTTTTAAGGTCATCAATATCAGAAAGGCGTTTTAAAATGTATTCACGGTTAAGGTGACGGAGTTTAATTTCAGCAACGTATTCAGCCTGAATCTCGTCAATACCGAAACCAATCATAAGGTTTGGAACGACTTCAGATTCTTCTTCGGTTTCACGTACTATTTTTATAGCTTTATCAATATCAAGAAGTATCTTTTTAAGGCCTAAAAGAAGATGAAGCTTTTCTTTTGATTTTGTTAAATCGTGAAAAACACGTCTTTTAATACACTCTGTACGGAATGCTATCCATTCTTCAAGAAGCTCACCCACACCCATAACTCTGGGCACACCTGCAACAAGAACGTTGAAGTTGGCACTGAACGAGTCTTCAAGT
Organism: Acutalibacteraceae bacterium; assembly: GCA_045657085.1. GTDB lineage: Bacteria > Bacillota > Clostridia > Oscillospirales > Acutalibacteraceae > DTU089. The sequence continues at coordinate 9,665 of JAZOSL010000004.1, forward strand.
GGCGTAATTTTATAAAGACGCTTCATTAATTTTTCAGCATCCGTGCCACGTTTAAGGTCAATTGTGATTTTCAGACCTGACTTATCCGTCTCGTCACGGATATCGCTTATTTCTTTTAAAGAACCTGCTTTAACTCGTTCAATTATTTTTTCAATAATTGCTTCACAGGTTGTTGTTGGTGGGATTTCTGTAATATCAATACAATTGCTTGATTTATCGTAAGCATATTTTGCTCTGATTTTAACAGAACCTCTACCTGTACTGTAAATTTCTTCAAGTGCTTCTCTGTTATAAACGATCTGACCACCACCAATAAAATCAGGTGCTTTGAGAGTTTCAAAAATATCGTAGTCAGGATTTTTTATAAGTCCGATGGTTGTTTCACACAATTCACGAAGATTAAAAGAGCATATATTACTTGCCATACCAACAGCAATACCACTATTCATATTAACAAGTATACTAGGGAAAGTAACAGGAAGAAGAGTTGGCTCCTGCATTGTGCTGTCGTAGTTATCTACAAAGTCAACTGTATCTTTATCAATATCAGAGAAAAGCTCTGTACAAATACTTTCAAGCTTTGCTTCAGTATATCGCGAAGCAGCATAAACCATATTTTTTGAATACGCTTTACCAAAGTTACCTTTACTGTCAATATACGGATGCAAAAGAGTTTCGTTGCCCTTTGAAAGACGCACCATTGTTTCATATATTGCAGCATCACCATGTGGGTTAAGCTGCATTGTTCTACCAACGATATTAGCAGATTTGATTCGTCCACCATTAATAAGGCCCATCTTATACATGGTATAAAGGAGCTTACGGTGAGAAGGCTTAAACCCATCAATCTCGGGAATAGCACGTGATACAATAACACTCATAGCATAAGGCATAAAGTTTGTTTCTAACGTGCTTGTTATTTGTTGAGAAACGACTTCACCTGCACCAATAATGTTGGCTTTTACTGTTTCCTCAACAACGGGAGTATTTTCTTTTTTCTTTCTTGCCATTCTGACCTACCCCCTTTTATGAAATATCTGCAAGGTCAATATACATATGACCGTTTTCGGCAATAAAATCTTTTCTGTCCTGAAGGTTGTCACCAAGGAAAAGTTCAAACTTTTCTGCTATAAGCTCTTCAACGTTATCAGGCTCAACCTTAATAAGACGACGTGTTTTAGGATTCATTGTAGTGAGCCACATCATATCGGCATCATTTTCACCAAGTCCCTTAGAACGTTGGATTGTATATTTTGCATTACCGACTTCTTCAAGTGCTGCTACCTTTTCTTTTTCAGTATAAGCGAACCACGTTTCACCCTTTGAAGTAATCTCGTAAAGTGGTGATTCTGCAATGAACACCTTGCCTTCGTTAATAAGAGTAGGCATCAATCGGTAAATCATTGTAAGAATAAGTGTTCTGATATGGAAGCCGTCAACGTCAGCGTCGGTACAGATAATAACCTTACTCCAACGAAGATTGTCAAGATTAAACAATGAAAGTTCTTTGTTTGCTTTTGAAGAAACTTCAACACCACAACCTAAAACTTTGATAAGGTCAACAATAATATCACTTTTGAAGATTCTGTTATAGTCACATTTCAAGCAGTTAAGAATTTTACCTCTTACAGGTATAACTGCCTGGAAGGATGAATCACGTGCTTGTTTACAAGCACCCAAAGCAGAATCACCCTCAACTATGAATATTTCACGTTCATTTTTATCTTTACTGCGACAATCAACGAATTTTTCAACTCGGCTTGTCATATCATTAGATGTAGTAAGTGTTTTCTTAAGGTTAAGACGTGTTGTTTCAGCTTTAACCCTTGAACGCATATTTATAAGAACCTGTTCACAAAGCTTGTCGGCATCAAGTTTGTTTTCAATAAAATAAACTTCAAGCTGATGCTTGATGAACTCTGTAAGAGCTTCCTGAATAAACTTGTTTGTTATAGCCTTCTTAGTCTGGTTCTCGTAAGAAGTCTGTGTTGAGAAAGATGATATAACAAGCACAAGACAATCTTCAATATCCTGAAAACTGATTTTAGGGTCAGTTTTAAGGTATTTACTGTTTTGCTTTAAATATGCATCAATTTGTGAAACAAAAGCACTTTTGGCTGCTTTTTCGGGTGCACCGCCATATTCAAGGTAGCTTGAGTTATGGTAATACTCTTTCAATTGCTTTTTATTAGAAAAGCAAAGTGCAATATTCATTTTAACCTTGTAATCATCTTTATCGGCTCTATCGCGACCTTTTCTTTCAGCCTGCCAGAACTGAACTGACGTTAACCCGTCTTCGCCAACGAACTCGTTAACGTAGTCAACTATACCGTTTTCGTAAATATATTCAAAGGTTTCAAACTTTGTTTCAGTCAGCTGATTTTTAAGAACGAATTTTATACCCGGGTTAACAACTGACTGTCTTTTTAATATCTCTTGAAAATATTCAAGTGGAACGTCAATATCGGTAAAAACTTCTAAGTCAGGACGCCATTTGATACGTGTACCTGTATCTTTTTTATCGTATGGTGTCTTTTTCATATCACCTACGATTTTACCCGTTTTAAACTGCAATTCGTAGCAATAGCCACCTGAATGAATTTCAGCTTCCATATATTCAGAAGAATACTGTGTTGCACAAAGGCCAAGGCCGTTAAGACCAAGCGAGAACTCGTAGTTGCCACCGTTATTTGTGTCATACTTACCACCTGCATACAAATCGCAGAAAACAAGCTCCCAGTTATAGCATTTTTCATTATTGTTATAGTCAACGGGAAGGCCACGACCAAAGTCCTGTACCTCTACTGATTTATCAAGAAAACGAGTTATTATAATTTTCTTACCATAACCCTCTCTTGCTTCGTCAATAGAGTTTGAAATAATTTCAAAAACTGAATGTTCACAACCATCAAGACCATCAGAACCAAAAATAACGGCAGGGCGCTTACGTACTCGGTCAGCACCTTCTAATTTTTTTATGCTTTCGTTACCGTATTCTTTAGGTGTTTTTGTTTTAGCCATTTAATAAACCTATCCTTTCGGAAATAAAAAAATACAATTTTTGGGTATTATATCCTATATATTATACAATATATTGTGATTTAGTCAAGTTATAATTTCTCAAAGCTTGGTCAAGAACTGCATAAAGGGTGATAAAAAGTACTATGATGAATTATATTTTACCTGTAATGATTATTTTTTCATTATTTTGTGCAATAGCTACCGATAATATAAGCTCTTTATCTTCTTCTGTAATAGATGGTGGTACCGATGCTATTTCTTTAGGAATAAAACTCACAGGTGTAATCTGCCTTTGGAACGGACTTTGTTCTGTTGCTGAAAAAAGTGGTTTAACAAAAAAACTTTGTGGTTTACTGAACCCATTTTTAAAGCTTGTTTTTCCAAAATTAAAAGACCCCCAAGCGAAGCAGGCTATCGCTATGAATATTACGGCAAACTTTCTCGGTCTGGGTAATGCTGCAACACCTTTGGGTCTTGAAGCTATGAAACGTCTTAAAGCACTTAACAAATCTCCTGACGTTGCAAGTGATGATATGGTTAAGTTTGTTGTTATTAATACGGCTGCAATACACCTTGTACCTACAACTATAGCTTTATTGAGAAAGGAATACGGCAGTTCATCTCCTACCGATACACTTGTACCTGCACTTATTCTTTCTTGTATTGCTCTTACAGTTGGATTAATTATGACAAAAGTATTTAAAGGGGTGAAAAAATGACAGCATTCAGCAATTATATTTTACCTTTAACAATTGTTTTAATTGTTTCTCACGGTGCTTTCAAAGGTGTTGACGTATTCAACGTGTTTATTGACGGAGCAAAAAAAGGGTTTGATACCATTCTGAATATAATTCCATCATTGATTGCTTTATTATTAGCCGTTAATATGCTTAAAGCCTCGGGTGGTCTTGACGTGCTTCTCTCTCTTCTTTCACCTGTTGGTAAATTTTTAGGAATACCACGTGACGTAATACCACTTGCTATATTATCACCAATATCAGGAAGTGGTACTTTAGGTATATATGAAGGAATTTTAAAAGATTTTGGCCCCGACAGTTTTATAGGAAGATGCGCATCTGTTATGATGGGCTCAACAGAAACTACATTTTACACACTTACACTCTATTACGGGTCAATAGGAATAAAAAAAACACGGCACACATTGCCGAGTGCATTGTGTGCCGATTTTACAAGCTTTATATTAAGTTCAAGGTTTGTAAGGCTGTTTTTCAGATAATCAGTAAAACAAGCCCCTGTAAGCCGGGTCAGAATACATAGAATACGCTTCACTCGTTTCACCGACTATAATATGGTCTGCTAAAGAAAAACCCAGCTTTCTCAGCATAACGGCAACTGTTCTTGTTGCATCAATATCTGCAGCAGATGGCTCAGCCTTCCCTTCAGGATGATTATGAGTAATCACCGATACAGGTGCTGAAGTATCTAAAACAGTCTGAACTATTTTGCAAATATCAATAGTTGACGTATTTTCATTACCTTCATCAAGAACAACCGTCTTTTTTAATCGCCATGAAGCATCAAAGCAAAAGAGAACAACCTTTTCAACCGTTTCACCACTCAAGGTTGTTGAACAAAGCATTTTTAAATCCTGTATGTTTTTAAAAACCTGTTTTCTTGGTGGTGCTTCTTTTGAAATTTTATAGTAAATTTCACCAACAGTTTTTATCAATATAGCTGTTCTTTCACCAACGCCCGTAACTTTTTGAAGTTTATCAAGCGAAGCTTTAAACACACCATCAAGAGTATCAAACTCATTAATCAACGAATGAGCTAACTCATTTGTATCTTTACGGGGAATAGCATAAAACAACAGCAATTCAAGCAACTGATGTTCATTGAGATGAGAAAAGCCGTTTTCCACAACGCTTTCTCTGACTCGCATTCTATGGTCTTCGTGAAAATTTTTCTTATCCACTTTTGTCACCGTAAAATGATAGAATTATAATGCAGCTGCTGCGTTTTTAAGAGTTTCAGCCATATCGGTTTTTTCCCATTGAACATCAAGGTCAATTCTACCCATATGACCATACGCTGCAAGGGCTTTGTACTGAGGCTTTCTTAACTGAAGCTTTTCGATAATAGCTGCAGGGCGAAGATCAAAATATTTATTTACAAGTTCTTCAAGAACTGCATCTGAAAGCTTACCCGTACCAAAAGTATCAACACGTACTGAAAGAGGTCGGGCAACACCTATAGCATATGCAAGCTGCAACTCACATTTATCTGCAAGACCTGCCGCAACAATGTTTTTAGCAACGTATCTTGCTGCATAAGCTGCACTTCTGTCAACCT
>JAZOSL010000005.1:0-26637 GCA_045657085.1 Acutalibacteraceae bacterium
TAATTGTCTTCCTAAGCCCGCTTGGCCTCCGACTTCCTTACTCCCGATGCTGCTGCAGAATTCGGTGTTGAAGATAAGGAAGTTGTTGGTGTTAAAATTGAGAGCGACGGCCGTTCACTTATTTTCGGTGACGTTGTTTGTCGTGTACATCCCAATTTCGCACCTGCTATGCATATCGATACTGACGAAAGTAATGCAGCTTTCGCTACTCCCGGTATGATGGGCGAAATCATTAAATAATAATTTCGAAAACAAATAACAAAGAAAAAACTTCGTAGCTGATGCTACGAAGTTTTTATTTTTTATCAAGAATGTTTTTTATGATTTCTTCTTTGTTTTCTGATGCTCTGTAATGTAACAATAATTGAACCTCATCCCATGATAATTCAGATAATTTCAATGTGATTTCGCTGACAGGGTCATCTGATTCGAGTTTTTCTTGATTAGTGTTAAGTGTGAGACGAGGTGTGAAGCCGTAAAACTCTTCAACAGTTATGTTGTAAAAAAAGGCAAGTCTTTCTATTTGTATAATACTGGGTATTGTTGTGCCTGATTCAAAGCTAAGGTAATCTTCTGCTGTTACACCTAAAAGCTTAGCTAAAATTTCGCAAGAAATGTTATTGTATTCGCGAAACTGTTTGATTCGTTCATTAAGCACTTTATCACCTCGGATTTTTATATTGTTTGGTTAATTTTATCATATGTTTCGACAAAAATCAACAAAATAAAGTTAATCATTGTTTTATCACGTAAGGATAAAAATAAAAACGGTATTACTTTAATTAGTAATACCGTTTTATTGATGTTTTATTCAATACCTAATAACCAGTTAACGGAAACACCAAGAACTTCTGATAAAGCAATAAGCTCAGTATCACAAACTGAACGAATCTGACCTTCAAGCTTTGAAAGACCTGATGAGTTAAGGTCTACACCTCTGATTTGAAGCTGGGTAAGAAGGTCCTTTTGCTTCATACCGATTTCTTTTCTTCTTTCTTCAACTTTTGCACCACAAATATTACGGTCACCGATAGGTTGTTTTCTGATTCTCATAATAACAATTCTCCCTTATTTGATAAGAACACTATATCACAAAAAAAATTAAGTTTCAATACTTTTCTGAAGAAAATGTGTGATTTGCAACAAAAAAACGTTTTTTGTTACTTATTTCGCACACAAATAGTTTGCTATAAACGTAACAATGTGCTAAAATAAACAAGTAATTTATATTTCGGAGGCTTATAAATGAGTTCTGTTAAGGATTTTTTTGCTGATTATAATTGCTATACAACTGCTGAGAGTCTGCTTTCTTCAGGTATGGCAGATGTGAATGTGACTTATGACGTCTTTTTCAGGGAAATACCTGATAATGGGGGATTTGCCATAATGGCAGGTCTTGAACAACTTATTGAATATCTTGAGAATATTTCTTTTTCTGAAGAAGAGCTTAATCATTTGAAAGATGATGGCTTTTCTGAAAGTCTTTTAGAATATCTGCGTGGTTTTAAGTTCAGTTGTGACGTTTATGCTATGCCTGAAGGTACACCTGTTTTTCCGAATGAGCCAATAGTTAAAGTTCAGGGCCCTGCAATTCAGGCGCAGTTGATTGAAACACTTTTGTTAAATACAATAAACCATCAGACTCTTATTGCAACAAAAGCAAATAGGGTAGTAAGAGCAGCTGCCGGCAGAAAGGTTATAGAAATGGGGGCACGTCGTGCCCAGGGTAAGGATGCGGCAATTGATGGTGCAAGAGCAGCATATATTGGTGGCGTACATTCTACAACCTTATATTCTGCATACAAAAAATATTCTGTGCCTGTTTGCGAAATGATGGGGCATGGTTGGGTTCAGCTTTTCGATACAGAGCTTGAAGCCTTCAAAGCGTATCTTTTAGAGCATGGTGACAATGGTGCACTCGTTGTCGATACCTACGATACTCTTGATAGTGGTGTCAAAAACGCAGTTGAAGCATTTAATGCCATTCTTGTTCCGCAAGGTTTACGTCCGGCAGGCATTATAATAGATAGTGGCGATATGACCTATCTTTCAAAACGTGCAAGACGATATCTTGATGAGGCAGGCTTCCCTGATTGTGATATTTATGCTTCCAATTCTCTCGATGAAACTCTTATAAAAGATATGTTGAACCAGGGTGCGAAGATAGATGGCTTTATTGTTGGTGAAAAACTTGTAACTTCATCATCTTCACCTGTTTTTGATGGTGTTTATAAATTAGCACAAACTGAGAAAAACGGAGTGAAAACACCTACAATAATGGTAAGTGACAACGTTCACAAAATTACAACACCTTGTTCAAAACGTGTGTGGCGACTTTTTGATATGGAAAGTGGTAAGGCTGTTGCTGACGTGCTTACCCTTGATGATGAAGATTTAAGTAACGAGAAAACATATTCTCTTTTCGATCCTGATTTTACATGGAAAAGAAAAACAGTTGATAATTTTGTTGCAAGAGAAATGCTTGTACAGGTTTTTGAAAAAGGTGAATGTGTTTATAAAAATCCGTCTTTGAATGAAATTCGTGAGTATTGCAACGAACAGGTTACTACCCTTTGGGAAGAAGTTACAAGATTTGAAAACCCACACAAATATTACGTGGACTTTTCGGGTAAACTCTGGGGTGTTAAACAAGCTTTGATTGAAAAAGTAACTAAAAACGGAGAAGAGGTAAAGTAATGACCGGTAAAATAAAACTTGGTCTTACAAGAAACAGACTTTTTGATTTTTGTAATTGCGTTTGCTTTACAGGAAATACAGAGAAAGAATTTGATGAAACAGAATTGAATAAAGCAATGAAAATGCTTTCTGTAAAAAATCCTGTTGTTTGCAGTGCCGTTGAGCTTGATGAAAATGACGGTAATGCATACGTGACTTTTGGTAAAGTAACTCCGATTGTAAATTTTATTGAGTGTGATGTAAAAGAATTTACAAAAAATAAAGTTGAAAAGGGAGTTGAATTCTGGAAACAGCTTTTCGAGTTTTACGTTGTGAATAAAACATCTCTTTGCATTTTTGCCCATACTGCTGTTGCAGATAAAGTCTCTGTATCTGTGCTTGCTTCTCAGCTTATGGCGTATTATAACAAAGAAACAATTTCGGTAAATGAAGAGCCTTTTGAGGTTTTTTCTGAGTTGTCATCGATTCCTTTAACTGCTCTTTCACCGGTTACTCAAAAGTTATCAACAGAGCTTGAATTGAAATGGATTTCAAAGCCTGTGGTTTTCAGTGTTTCTGATTATACAAAAGCACGTGAAGAATATTGTAAAAAGAATGGTTCAGAGAGTTGTGTAACAGAAGTGATTTTACCTGAACTTTTAGGGTCACTTAAAAGCTTTGCAAAAGAAAAAAATGTGGATGTATCTACAGTTGTTGCAGTAGCTTATTATGAATCTCTTTGCAGTAAACTATCTGTAAAAAAGAAAAATAAAAAGTTTTATTTTCAAACAGACAGAAGATGTATTTTGGAAAACTCCTGTCAGTATCTTCAGGGTGCTCATAATGGCTTGTTGCAAATATTTTTTAGCGACAAAGAAGCTAAGCTTTCACCCGAAAAAAAGATTGTTGCATTTCATAAAAAGGTGTACAAAGGCTTTTGTTCAGCATACAGTAATTTCGTGAACGATCTGTTCCTTATGAATTTGTCGCCAAGCTTTTGTGACTCAGCATTTATGAGCTTGTCGGGTATTTATAAAAACAAGGTGTCTGAGAAACTTGCTAACAATCATTCGTGTTGTGCAGTGACTGTTGGGGAGTTTACCTATAACAATTTTTCTCAGCAGTTTTTTAGTGGGTTAAAGTGTTTCGGTGAAGTGTCTTCAACCGAACCATTGAAAAATCGTTCAATGACTCTTTTACATCTTGATTTAAAAGAGAATAGTGCAAAATTAATCCTGAAATACAGAGAAAATACGGTACCTACGCAACTTGCGCAAGAGATTGTTTCCGATTTGATAGCATTTCTTTATAGAATTAAATAGTATAACCATTTTTACGAAACAGTTTTGGTGAATTTGTCATCAAAACTGTTTCTTTTTTTGGAAAAAACTATTGACATTAGGGGGTTGTATATTTATAATAGAGGAGCGAAGTGTTCTAAATAGGGTCAAAGTGTCTCGTTTTTGGACCAAAAAACGCAACTTTTACGAAAAGGGGTGCAGGTAATGTTTTGTGGACAGTTTATTCATACACTTGATGAGAAAAACCGTTTTAAAGTACCTGCGTCACTCCGTTCAAAAATGGGCGTTGAAGTTTATCTTATAAAATCACCTGACCCCGGTACAAAGTGTATTTATATGTATTCCGAAGAAAAATGGAACGAATTGTATGAGCAGTTCGCTAAGACTGAACACCACGATGAAACAACACGTAGAATTTCAAGAAAAATTCTTTCAGGTGTTGTTTATGGTGAAATCGACAAAGGTGGTCGTCTTACTCTTAATTCTTCGCTTAAAGAGTTTGCAGGTATTAAAGACGATATCTGTGTTGTTGGTAATATTAAGCATATAGAGCTTTGGTCACCTGAAGAGTGGGATAAAGAAACAGCTGTTATGGATGTTACATCCACAACCTCACTTGATATTGATTTCTAAGAAGTTATGGATTTTAAACATATATCAGTTCTTTTAGAAGAATCTGTACAAGCTTTAAATATTAAACCTGACGGAATATATGTGGATTGTACTGCCGGTGGTGGTGGGCATTCTGCAGCAGTTTTAGAAAAACTTGGTGAAAAGGGTAGGATGATCCTTTTCGACCGTGACCCTGATGCTATAGCAACAGTTACCGAAAGGTTTAAAAATGATAAAAGAGTTACCGTTGTACACAGTAACTTTTCTGAAATCAAAAACGTTCTTATTAATTTAGGTATTGATGGCGTTGATGGTATAATTGCTGATTTGGGTGTGAGTAGTCATCAGCTCGATACTGCTGAAAGAGGATTCTCTTTCCATAAAGATGCTCCACTTGATATGAGAATGAGTCAGCAAGGCACAAGTGCTGAGGATATCGTGAATTCATATTCTCAAAAAGAATTGTTCAACGTTATTTCAAAATACGGTGAAGAAAAATTTGCAAGCTCGGTAGCTTCGGCTATTGTCAAAGCCCGTGAGAAGCAAAGAATAACAACTACGATTCAGCTTTCAGATATTGTTAGTTCAGCAATTCCTGCAAAGTTCAGAAGAAACGGTCATCCTGCACGTAAAACGTTTCAGGCAATAAGAATAGAAGTTAATTCAGAATTAACAATTCTTGAAAATACGCTTCCTTCAATGTTTGAAATGTTAAACGTAGGTGGAGTAATGGCGATTATAACTTTCCATTCTCTTGAAGACCGAATAGTTAAAGATTATTTTAAAACCTTAAAAGAAGGTTGTACCTGTCCTAAGGATTTTCCCGTTTGTGTATGTGGGAAAAAACCAAAAGCAACTGTTAAATCATCCGGTGTTACTGCTTCGGGTAAGGAGCTTGATGATAATAACAGAAGCCGTAGTGCGAAGTTGCGTACGGCAATTAAGTTATAATTAGATTTAAAATTTTGAAAGGGGTGGCGATATGGCAGGTTATAATAGTTCAGCAGCATACGATTTGTCTTTATTTGAACCACAAGTAGTTGAAAAGCCAAAAACGAGACCTGAGCCAAAAAATCAACCCCAAAGAAAAGCTGCACCAAAAACTGCAACTAAAACTTCGGGTAAGATTACTGCTAAATCAAACAGTCAGCAAAACCGAAACAGTAGTCAGGTGGTTTTAAGTCCATCTCTTTTCAAAGCAGTTGCTTTGGGTGTAGCGTTTTGTCTTTGTGTTGTTGCACTTTTGATTATGAATTCAAAATGTAACGAACTCGACAAACAGATTTCAACTGTTCAGAGTCAGCTTGATATTGCACAAGGTGAATCGGTAAGGCTTAACGCAGAGCTTAACAGTATGATTTCAACAGAAAAAATTGAAAGTTATGCAGAAAACGTTCTCGGCATGGTTAAAGCTGAAGGTTATCAGATAAGCTATATCGATTTATCCGAGGGCGATAAGATAGTTGTGTCCGGTGACAGAACGTTAGATGAAAGTGGAAATATATCAAAGAAAATCAAAGAATTGGTTGCATATATTTTCTAAATAAAAATATAGTATTATGGGAGTTGAGTGTCCTCGACTCTCATTTTGTGATTTTATTGGTAGTATTTTTTGGAGGCATTATGGCACGTGCAAATCAGAATTTAAAGAAAAGATGTATAATCGCATTAGCGATTTTGCTTGTTTTTGGGTTCGGTTCCGATATTTTCCGTCTGTTATATTTTCAGGTTCTGAAATCAGATGATTACCGTATTCTTGCCGAAGCAGGTCAGCTTAGTGATACACAGATTCCTGCTGATAGAGGTGTTATATATGACTCAAATATGGAGGTGCTTGCTGAAAGTGCTTCTGCTTGGCTTGTTTATGTAAATCCGTCTAAAATAAAAGATGATGCCCAAAGAAAAACAATATCAAAAGGTCTTTCAAAAATTCTTAAAGATGAAGACCTTGATGAAAAAACAATTTATGATAAAATCGGCAATAAAAAAATTGGTTATGTTCGCATTAAAGGTAAAATAGAATACGAAACCAAAACCAAAATCCAGGAGTTTATAACAAAAAATAAATTATATGCAATTGTCAGCATAGACCCTGACACAAAAAGATACTATCCTTACAGCAACTTTGCTTCAACTATTATCGGTATGACTAATATTGATAGCGATGGCAGGGTAGGTATAGAGCTTAAATATAACGATATTCTCACAGGCGTTCCCGGCAGAATAATAACTGCACGTGACGGTCATAGTGATTTAATGTCAACGAATTACGAAACTAAATTCGACGCAAAGCAGGGCACAAGCCTTGTGCTTACAATTGATAAAACAATTCAGCACTATTTAGAGAAAGGTCTTTCTCAGGCTGTTGTAGATGCTGAAGCAACATCAGCATACGGTATCGTTATGGAAGTTGAGACAGGCGCAATTCTTGCAATGGCAACAATGCCGGATTACGATTTGAATAAGCCGTGGGAAATCACAAACGTTAAGATTCTCGAAAAACTTTCAGAAATTGAAGACGAAGAAGAATATTCAAAGGTTTATAACGAAGAAGTTTATAAAATGTGGCGAAATAAAGCTATAAGTGACACTTATGAGCCCGGCTCTGTCTTCAAGCTTTTCACAGCTGCTGCAGGCCTTGAAGAAGGTGTTGTAAGTGTTGATAGTACTTATAACTGTGTAGGTGCAATCCAGGTTGCCGATAACCGGATTAATTGTCACAAGCACGAAGGTCATGGTGTTCAGACTCTTGAACAAGGTCTTATGAACTCCTGTAACCCGTTCTATATCACAATTGGTCAGAATTTAGGTGTCGATAAATTCTATAAATATTTTGAAGCCTTCGGTTTTACAGAAAAAACAGATATCGACCTTCCTGCTGAAGCAACACCCGTAGGTGGTGTTACATACCATACAAAAGAAAAAATGGGTATTTCACAGCTCTCGTCAAGTGCTTTCGGTCAGACTTTCCAGGTAAGTGCAATACAGATGATTACAGCAGTTTCAGCTATTGCAAATGGTGGAAAACTTATGGAGCCTTACGTGGTTTCAAAACAAATTGACCAGGAAGGCAACACCGTTTACGAAAAAACGCCTACTGTAAAAAGACAGGTAGTTTCTCAAAGTAGTGCTGAAACAGTTGTTTCAATGATGGAATCAGTTGTAAAAAAAGGTACCGGTAAAAATGCTTATATACCCGGTTATCGTGTTGCAGGTAAAACAGGTACTTCTGAAAAGCTTACTGTTGACGGTGAATATATTGCATCATTTGTAGGTTGTGCACCGGCCGATGACCCACAGATAGCAGTTCTTATTGTTATAGATGAGCCTCAGGTATATAACCACGGTGGTGGTGCTATAGCTGCCCCTGTTGCAGGGTCTGTTATAGAGCAAACACTTAAATATATGAACGTTGAACCTGTTTATACTGACGAAGAACTTACAAAACTCAATGCATCAACTCCTGATGTGGGTGGTATGACCGTTTCAGCTGCAAAGACAGCCTTGTCAAATCAGAAGTTTAATGCAAGGGTTGTAGGCGATGGTGAAAGAGTAATTTCACAATACCCCGTTAAAGGTTCGAATATTCCTTTAGGTGGCGTTGTTATCCTTTATACAAGTGCCGAGAAAAACGATACAGTTTCAACTGTACCTGATCTTTCAGGTCTCAGTATCAGTGAGGCTAATCAACGTGCTGTTAATTCCGGTTATAACATTAAAATATCCGGTGCAACTCTTGATAGCGAAGTTGTTTCCTATCGACAAAGTGTTGAAGCAGGAACAAAAGCCGAACTCGGTACAACAATTACAGTATACTTTAAGACAACAACCGGTGTTACCGATGGCTGATTTTTTGATTGGTGATTTTGCGAATTTGAGGTTTTGTTTCAACTCGCAGTATCTTCATACAGCTTCGTTTCACAAAAGCCTCAACTTCATCAAAATCCCCTAATCAAAAACCGCTAAATTGAGCTTTTGGGAAATGAAAGTTTATTTCAACTCACAGTATCTTCATACAGCTTCGTTTCACAAAAGCCTCAACTTCATCAAAATCCTCTAATCAAAAACCGTTAAATTGAGTTTTGAAAAAATGTAGTTTGTTTCAACTCACTGTATTTTGTTTTTTACTATTAATTCCTTGCTGAAAACGGGAGGTTTACTATGTTACTGTCACAGCTTTTAAAAAATATAAAGGTTCTTAATTCTTATGAAGACCGCGAAATAACAGATGTTACTGACAAAAGCAGTAACATAAAACCTGGTTGTGCTTTTGTTTGTGTTATTGGTGCAAGGTTTGATGGTCATTCAGTTGCCGAAGATGTGCTTTCTCAGGGTGCAGCTGCAGTAATTGTTTCAAAGGATCTGGGCTTGAAAGAGCAGATTATAGTTGAAAATACTCGTGAAGCTTATGCTGTAATGTGTAAAAATCTTTTCGGCAGAGCAGTAGAAAAGCTCACAATGATAGGCATTACAGGTACAAATGGTAAAACTACAACAGCCTTTGTTATAAAAGATATTCTTAAAACATTAGGTGTCGAAAGTGGTTTGATTGGTACGGTTAAAAATATGGTGGGTGAAAAATCCTACCATACCGAGCTTACAACTCCTGACCCTTACGATATGCACAACCTTTTCAAAATGATGGTTGACGATGGTATAAAATATTGTGTTATGGAAACGTCATCACAAGCTTTTCATCAAAAACGTCTTGCAGGAATCCATTTTGATGTAGGTGTTTTTTCAAATCTAACCCAAGACCATCTTGATTATCACGGTACTATTGATGAATATAAAAAATGTAAAAAAGAGCTTTTCTTGAATTGCGACAAGGGTGTTTTCAATGCTGATGATGAAGCATCTTTCTATATGGCTGAAAATGTATCTTGCACAAAAGATTTTTATTCAGTAAAAAACGAATCGGATTTTAAAGCAGAAAATGTTGAGTTTTTCTTTGATAGGGTAGAGTATACTTTAAATGAAGATAAGGTTGTATTTCATATTCCCGGTGATTTTTCCGTTTATAATTCATTAGCTGCGATAAGTGCAGTATCAAAACTCGGTTTCTCTTTGAATGATGTTATAAAAGCTGCTTTTAATGCAGGTAGCGTTAGTGGCAGACTTGAGCTTTTAAAAACCGGTACGGATTTCAGTGTGATTATAGACTATGCTCATAGTCCCGATGGTTTAGAAAAAGCAATAACTGCTGTACGTGGTTTTACTGAAGGCAGAGTTATTACTCTTTTTGGCTGTGGTGGCGATCGAGATAAAACAAAACGTCCTAAAATGGGTAAAATTGCTTCTGATCTTTCAGACATCGTTGTTGTTACAACCGATAACCCGAGAACAGAACAGCCTGAAATGATTATTGAAGATATTCTTGAAGGTACAAAAAAAAGTAAATCAGAAATCATAACTGTTGTTGACCGTAGCGAAGCTATTGCAAAGGCAATAAGCATTGCCGAAAAAGGAGATACAATTCTTCTTGCAGGAAAGGGTCACGAAACATATCAGGTAATAGGTAAAGAACGAATACATTACGATGAACGTGAAATAGTGTTTAAGGTGATAAAATGAAACTCTCATTAAAAGAGATAGCAGAATTTTGTTGCACACAAACTGAATTGACAGGTGATGTTTTGAAAATATCTACGGATAGCCGTGATATTGATGAAAATACATTGTTTGTTGCCCTTGTTGGTGAACGTTTTGACGGCAACGATTTTGTTGAAGATGTTTTAAATAAAGGTGCAAAAGCTGTTGTATGCAGTAAATATAATGGTAATGACAACAGGGTGATTCTTGTTAAAGATACGGGTGAAGCTCTTTTAAGAATAGCAAAGGGCTACCGTAAAAAATTCAACATTCCCTTTATTGCTTTAACGGGTAGTGTAGGTAAAACTACAAGTAAAGGTATGATTTATTCTGTAGTAAGCGGCAAGTATAATACATTACGTACAGCAGGAAATTTAAATAATGAAATAGGTGTTCCAAAAACACTTTTCTGCCTTGAAGAAAATCATCAGGCAGCAGTTATCGAAATGGGAATGAATCATTTCGGTGAGATTTCAAGGCTTTCACAAACTGTTCTTCCTGATATTGGTGTGATAACTAACGTTGGTACTGCCCACATTGAGAACTTGGGTTCACGTGAAGGTATCTTAAAAGCTAAATGTGAAATCCTTGACGGTATGAAAAAAGGTTCACCACTAATTATCAATGGTGACAATGATATGTTAAATACTATTGATACAAAGGATTTTGAAATAATAAAATTCGGTATAGAAAAACATAACGACGTCTATGCTGAGAATATTGTTCAGAAAACAGACGGAAGTGTTTTTACTGCAGTTTACGGTAACGAAAAAGCTGAATGCTTTGTACCTGCTGTAGGTGTCCATAACGTTTACAATGCACTTTGTGCTATATGTGTTGGACTTCGTTTGGGTTATACTCTTCAGGAAGCAGCAAATGGTGTGAAAGCCTTTGAGCCTGAAGGTATGCGACAAAAGATAACACAGATAAAGGGTATGACTTTTATAGAAGATTGCTACAATGCAAATCCTGATAGTATGTGTGCTGCCCTGGAAACTTTGAAGACCTTGAAAAAAACGAGAATAATTGCCGTTCTGGGTGATATGCTTGAATTAGGTGATTATAGTGAAAAAGCACATTCTCTTGTAGGTGAAAAAGCAGGGGAAGTTGGTTGCGATTTTGTTTTTACATACGGTAGTGAAAGTAAGTTCATTTCTCAGTTTGCTGAAAAAAATGGTGTAAAAGCCGTTTCGTTTACCGATAAAAACGAACTTACGAATTATTTGAAAAACATTCTTTGTGACGGCGATACCGTTCTTTTCAAGGGTAGCCGTGGAATGAAAATGGAAGAAATTTTTATAACACTTTATAAGGAGTGGGAAGTATGAATATAATAATTGCTTGTATTGTTGCAGCAATAGTAGCTTTTGGTATTTCTTTTGGTTTAGGTTACGTTGTTATACCGTTTTTACATAAAATCAAATTCGGTCAGACAATTCTTGATATCGGACCTAAATGGCACAAAAACAAACAGGGTACACCAACAATGGGTGGTATTCTCTTTGTTGTTGGTACTGTTGTAGCTTTTATTGCCGTTGCTGTAATAGATAAGATATTGGGTGGCAATATTATTGAAGTGAATGATATCGTTGCAGATTCAATGAAAATCAAGCTTTACGGTGGCCTTATAATGGCTCTCGGCTTTGCATTTATCGGTTTCCTTGATGACTATATAAAAGTTGTTAAAAAACGTAATATGGGCTTGAGTATTATCCAGAAAACTGCATTGCAGATTGTTCTTATGGTAGGCTACCTTCTTACTCTTTATATGAACGATCCCACCGGCAGTATGTTTATACCCTTTGTTGGAATGGTTGAAACAAAAATATTCTTCTGGGTAATTGGTATTGGTGTGATTTATTGCACAACAAATGCCGTAAACTTTACAGATGGTATTGACGGACTTTGTGGTTCAGTTACGTTTACAGCTGCTTTAAGCTTTATTGCAATTGCTGCCCTTCGCAATTGCTTTGGTATACGCCTTCTGGCATCTGCTCTTGCAGGTGGACTTGTTTGTTATCTTATCTGGAACTGGCATCCTGCAAAGGGTATGATGGGTGATTTAGGCTCAATGTTCCTTGGTGGTATGGTTGTTGCATTCTCATACGCAGTGGATTGTCCGCTTATAATTTTACTTACAGGCATTATTTACGTTGCTGAATTTGGCTCAGACGTTCTTCAGATTGGTTATTTCAAATTAACTCATGGTAAACGAATTTTCAAAATGGCTCCCATTCATCACCATTTTGAAATGTGTGGTTGGAAAGAAGTTAAAATTGTAAAAATATTCTCTCTTGTAAATCTTATTGGTGGAATAATCGCAGTGTTACTTGTTTATTTTGGTAATTTAAAATAATTTTTTATTCAGGTGAGTAGGCTATGGAAAAGAAGAAAAATAAATTTACTTCTGATTTTTGGGTAAAAGACGGATTGGATGTTCCTTTTCTTTGCATAATGCTGGTGCTTATGGCATTCGGCTTAATTATGCTTTTGTCTTCAAGCTATGCTTTCTCATATTATGACACAAAAGGCGATTCTAGCTTACACTTCTTTTTCAGACAGTTGTTCTTTATGGGTATTGGCTCTGTTGCATTAGGAATTGCTTCGAGAATTAACTATAAAAAGTATCTTTACTTTTCAAATATTGTTCTTGTTGTTGCCTGTTTCCTTGTTGTTATTACCATTATCATCGGTAAAATCAAGGGTGGCGAAATTAACCGTTGGTTAGACCTTGGTTTTTTCGATATTCAGCCGTCAGAGGTAGCTAAGTTCGCTGTTGTTTTATTCTGTGCAGCTGGTCTTGATAAAAATCATAACAAAATGATAAGCTCTAAACCGTCAAAAAATCCGTTGGCTTTGAAGTTAGCAGATTTTACAAATGGTAAAATTTACGTAACAGAAGGTACAGTGACGTTATTCTTCTATTTCTTCTGGATAGTTGTTACAGCCGGTCTTGTTTTCTTAGGAAGCCACCTTTCAGGTGCAATTCTTATTATGCTTTTCGGTGTAGCTATGCTATGGATTGGCGAAGGCAGGGCAAGGTGGTTTGTGATAGGTATCGTTGCAGTAGCAATTGTTCTGTTCATTGCAATTAACTTTTATGAAGATTTACCTATTAAAGACTATATGAAAGAGCGTATAGCCTCATGGTTGGTAAAAGATCTTACCGATACAGATAAAAGATGGCAGACAAACCACTCTTTATTTGCTTTGGGTTCAGGTGGTTTCTTTGGTGCAGGCTTAGGAAATTCAAAACAGAAATATTTCTATGTATCAGAAGCTCATACAGACTTTATTTTCTCTATAATAGGTGAAGAGTTAGGGTTTGTAGGTTGTTGCCTTGTTTTAGGTCTTTTCACACTTCTTATTTTAAGGGGTATCTATATCGGTATGCACGCAAAAGATCGTTTTGGTGCACTTCTTGTATTTGGTATTATGATGCAGATGGGATTACAGGTAGCAATAAATGTTGCTGTTGTAACAGATACCTTACCCAACACAGGTATCAGCTTACCATTTTTTAGCTACGGTGGTTCATCTACTCTCGTAACCTTAGGGGAAATGGGTATTGTTTTAGGTGTTTCACGTCAGGCTAATTTACCTAACGTATATTCATTTTCATTTAATAAATTAAAAAATAAGAGTTCGAAGTAATATATAAAAAGGGGTTGTGCGTTGTGAAAATATTGATAGCAGCAGGTGGCACAGGTGGTCACGTTAATCCTGCACTTGCAGTTGCAGGAGAATTCAGAAAAAGATATCCTGATGCAGAAATATGTTTTGTGGGTACACCTGACAGAATTGAATCTAAAATAGTTCCCGAAGCAGGCTTCCCTTTAAAGACTATTGAAATGACAGGCTTTAAAAGAGGATTTTCACCTGCTGAAATAAAAGCGAATATAAAAACTGTAACCAATCTTTTGAAAAGCTCCGGTGCAGTAAAAAAGATAATTAACGAATTTAAACCCGATGTTGCAGTTGGTTTTGGTGGTTACGTCAGTGGCCCTGTAATCAGAATGGCAGCAAAAATGGGTATCCCTACAGCTATTCATGAACAGAATGCATATCCGGGTGTTACTAATAAAGCTTTAGCTGAAAAGGTAGATGCTGTAATGCTTACCGTTGAAGCAGCTAAAAAACATCTTAAATGTAAAAATGAACCTGTTATAACAGGTCTTCCTGTAAGGGGAGAACTTTTAGAAGCAAAAGGTGAAATTTCAAGAGCTGAATTAGGTTTTGATGAAAGACCATTGATTCTTTGTATGGGTGGTTCATTAGGTGCAAGGGCAATTAACGAAGCAGTTATTGAAGCAGTTGCTTGTAAGGAAAGACGTGAAAAATATAATTTCCTAATTGCAACAGGTCAATACGGCTTGTGGGTGCCTGATAAAATGCGTGAAAAAGGTGTAGAGCCTGATGATTATAAAAATATCGAAATAAGAACATATATTTCAGATATGGCAAGATGTCTTTCAGCTGCAGACGTTGTTGTGTGCAGAGCAGGTGCATCTTCGCTTTCAGAGTTTGAAGCCTTAGGTAAACCGTCTATTCTTATACCGTCTCCTAACGTTACTGAAAATCATCAGTTCCATAATGCTATGGCTCTTGTTAATAATAACGCAGCTATGATTATTGAAGAAAAAGATCTTAAAGACGATATATTAGGTAAAACTATAGACGCTCTTGTGTCTGATAAAACAAAGCTTAAAGAAATCGGGGACAATGCCCGTAAAATGGCAGTAACTGATGCAGCTTCAAGAATTTGCAATATAGTCGAAGGTCTTATTAAATAAATTTAGTATTAACAATTTTTAAAAAGCAGCATATTATGCAACGTACGAATTTTTATTCGCTATCCTTTTGAAAGGGGTAACAGTATGTCTGCTTTTGTTATCAACGGCGGTCGCCGTATCAGTGGCAATTTACGTGTGCAGGGATCAAAAAACAGTGTTTTGCCAATACTTGCAGCAACGTTTCTTGTGTGTGGTAAATCTGTTATACATAATTGCCCGTTACTGTCAGATACAAACAGTACGGTTAAAATTCTTAAAAGTCTTGGTTGCAACGTTGTTCGTGAAGGTAACAGTATAATTGTTGACAGCTCAACTGCTCAGAATTTTGAAATTCCCGAAGATTTAATGAGAGAAATGAGATCTTCGGTTGTGTTTCTTGGAGCAATAGTTGCACGAATGAATAAAGCTGTCATTTCGTCACCGGGTGGGTGTGAAATAGGCTTAAGACCAATTGATCTTCATTTATATGCTATGAAACAGTTAGGCATAAGTGTTGATGATGATTACGGTAAGCTTGTTTGCTGTGTGCCGGAAAAACTTAAAGGTAATAAAATTACCTTCTCTTTTCCAAGTGTAGGTGCAACCGAAAATGCAGTTTTGGCTTCTGTAACTGCGTGTGGTACAACAACCATTGTTAACGCAGCACGTGAACCTGAAATAATAGATCTATGTAATTTCCTTAATAAGTGTGGTGCATCAATTAAAGGTGCAGGTGAAAGTGTAATCACTATTGAAGGTGTTGAAAAATTACAGCCATGCGAATATTCAGTTATTTGCGATAGAATAGTTGCGGCAACTTATCTTTTAGCCGGTGCAGTTACCGGTGGCGATATTTCGCTTGAAAATACAAATCCCGTTCATCTTCAGGCAGTTTTACCGTTGCTTGAAGAATCAGGGTGCACTGTAAACGTAAGATGTAAAACTATTCGTCTGAAAGCACCTGTAAGAGTTAACAGAATAGATAAAATAATTACTCAACCTTATCCCGGCTTTCCAACGGATGCACAGGCACCGTTTACTACCTTAGCCTGCGTGGCTAAGGGTACGGGGGTTATAGTGGAAAATATTTTTGAAAGCCGTTTTAAACATATTCCCGAGCTAATAAGAATGGGAGCTAAGATTAAAACCGAAGGCAGAGTTGCTGTCGTAGAAGGTGTTGAAAGGCTCTATGGTGCTGAGGTTTTTTCTCCTGATTTAAGGGGAGGAGCAGCTCTTGTTTTAGCAGGTATATGTGCAACAGGTACAACTGTTGTGAAAAATGTTAAATACATTGATCGTGGATATGAAAATTTTGAAAACAATCTTTGTAGCTTGAATGCAGATATTAAAAGAAAAGGATAATATAAATGGAAGAAAGAAGACGTACAACTAAAAAGAAAAGAAAAACAGTTGTAAAGCCACCGAAGCAACAAAAACGACAACAAAGCCTATCAAGGGATGAAGTGCGCTCAATCAATAAAAAGAAGATGTATCGCAAAAGAAAAATAAGAAGAGCCTTTATGACACTTCTTTTAACTGTTGCTGTTCTTTGCGTTGGTGTTGTGCTTGTTTTCTCGCTTTTCTTTAAAATCAATACTATAAATGTAATCGGCAAAACACCATATGCAACAAAAACAATTGTTGAAAAATGTGGAGTTGCAATCGGAGATAATCTTTTCAGGATTAGCGAAGATGATTTGGCAGAAAACTTGTCACAGGAGTTACCGTACATTAAAAGCGTAACAGTAAAAAGAAAACTGCCTGACGAACTTATAATCGAAGTTGAACCTGCTACAGAAATTGCCTGTATTAAAAACGGAAAAACATACATACTTCTTGATGAAACAGGAAAGGTTTTAGACAAAAAAGCAGCTAAGCTGAAAAGTCAGATACCTGTAATAAGTAACGTTGTTGCCGTCACAACTGAAGAAGGTAATATAATCGAGCTTAAAAATGCAAAAAGAAATGCAACTCTTTTTAAATTGCTTTCAGCTATAAAAGAATCAGAGCTTGAGCTTCTTACCGAAATCGATTTAAAAAATGTTAATGATATTAAAATTAAATATGATAACAGAATTACGTTGAAGGTTGGTAGTGTTACAAATATTGAAAAGAAACTTGCAAGGGGCAAAAAAGCGATTGATAATGAAAACGAAATCAATGCTTATGCCGAAGGTGTTCTTGATTTGAAAACAGAGCCGTATGCATTTTTTAAGGCAGGTGTTGAAGAAATGACAACAGTGCCTACAACAGAAAAGTTAAAAGAAGAAAAAACGACTGAAAAAGTTGTAACAACTACCACAAAAACCGACTAAATTATTAAAAAAACTAAAAAAATTTTAAAAATAACTTGCTATTGCACAATTTATGTGGTAACATTTAAAAGATGTATAATAGTTATTAGTATGCATATTAATAGGAGGAATAAAAATGAACTTTGAAATTTCAAACGATTTTGAAGACGTTACTCAGATAAAGGTTATCGGTGTCGGCGGTGGCGGCGGTAACGCAATTAATCGTATGGTAAGCTCAGGCGTTCAGGGCGTTGAGTTTATTGCTATTAATACTGACAAACAGGTGCTTACATTCTCAAAGGCTACTCACAAAATCCAGATCGGTGAAAAAGTTACCGGTGGTCGTGGTGCAGGTGCTCGTCCTGAAATGGGTCTTAAAGCAGCTGAAGAAAGCAGAGATGCAATCGTTGATGCTCTCCACGGTGCTAATATGGTATTTATCACAGCCGGTATGGGCGGTGGTACAGGTACAGGTGCTGCTCCTGCAATTGCTGAAATCGCAAAAAGCAATGGTATTCTTACAGTGGGTATTGTTACAAAACCCTTTGCTTTCGAAGGTAAAAGAAGAATGCAGCAGGCTGAAGCAGGTATTGCAGAACTTGCACAGCACGTTGACAGCCTTATCGTTATTCCTAACGAAAGACTTAAACTCGTTTCAGATCAGAAAATCACATTTGCTAACGCTTTCGACGTAGCAGACGATGTTCTCCGTCAGGGTGTTAAGAGTATATCAGATCTTATCAAGGTTCCCGGTCTTATTAACCTTGACTTTGCAGACGTTACTGCAGTTATGAAGGATGCAGGTCATGCTCATATGGGCGTTGGTCGTGCAAAAGGTAAAGAAAAGGCAGAAGCAGCAGCAAATGCAGCAGTTTCCAGTCCTCTTCTTGAAACAACAATTCAGGGTGCAAAAGGTGTTATTATCAGCATCACTTCTTCAGCTGATATCACTCTTGATGATGTTGATGTTGCTGCAAGTATTATTGCTGATGCTGCAGATGCAGATGCAAACATCATTTTCGGTGTTGCTTTTGATGAAAAACTTGAAGACGAAATGGTAGTTACTGTTATCGCTACAGGTTTTGGTACAGATATTAACGGTCTTGCTAATAAGTCAGGTGCAGCAGCTGTTGCAGATACATCATCAGCAGATGATGAAGACGGTGATATTGTTGATATTCTCGGTCTTTTCAAGAAATAATTTTTGAAATACTTAAACCGACCGATTTTTCGGTCGGTTTTTTGAATGTTTGGTAAAAATATTATTACATTTTTATTAAATCCCCATTTTTTGTAAAATAATATGTTATAGTTTTTTCAAGAGGGTGTTTAAATGAGATTTTGTGATTGTGGATTTTTTACCAGATTTAAATATAATAAAAGTAAGTGGCTTTTACGTCTGTTTATTGTTGTCCTGGGTACTTGTGTGGTTTTATCGCTTTATTCGGATTTCAAGTCTGATGAATTTGTAGTATGTGTTGATGCAGGTCACGGTGGTGAAAGCATTGGTGCTGTATACGGTAATGATGAAAGATTAGAAAAAGATGATAATCTTCGTTTTTCGTTACTGTTAAAAGATGAGCTTGAAAAACACGACGTGAAGGTTGTTTTAACAAGAGATACGGATGAAAGTGTATCATTGAAAAAACGTTGTTTATCAGCTAATTTCAACAAGGCGGATTTTTTTATTTCTGTTCATCGTAACAGTGTTGATAACCCTGAAGCAAAAGGCACCGAAATCTGGTTGGATAATGATGCTACCGAGATGGAAACGTCTGTTGCTCAGAATATCCTTGATAATCTTGAAGAAGTGGGGATATCAGAAAATCGTGGAATCAAAAAAGGCTTCAGAAGTGGCAGGGGAGAATATTACATAAACGCTAATACCAATAAGCCCAGCTGCTTGTTGGAAATAGGTTTTATTTCAAATGCTGATGACAATACAGAATTTGACGAAAATATTAAGGAGTATGCAAAGGCAGTTGCCGATGCAATAGTTGATATTTATGAGTAAAAATAAAACTAAAAACAATAAAAAAACAAAGTTTTTGGAATCTTTGTTTACCATAATACCATTATTGTTGGTAATTGCTTTTGTTTCACGAAGTATTCCTGATGGTACGGTTCGTCTTAATATCGGTAAAAGTGGAATAGGTGAAAAGGCTATTGCTTTGACTTTTGACGATGGACCAAGTAATTATACCGAACAGCTTCTTGATGGGTTGTTAGAGTATGAAGTAAACGTTACTTTTTTTGTTATTGGTAACAAAGCTGAAAAGAAACCGGATATTGTTAAAAGAGCTTTTGAAGAAGGTCATTTGATAGGTAATCACACTTATAATCATCTTGATTTTTACAAATCAGATATTGAAGAAATAAAGGAAAGTATAATAAAGGGTGAAGAAGTAGTAGAAGAAATAATTGGTGAAAAACCAATGTTTTTAAGGCCACCGTATGGTCACGTGGGTATTGTTCAATTAAAGCTTCTTGATTCGTTTTTTATTAAATGGTCTGCTTCTACTTACGATTGGTATAAGGAAGACGAGGAGTTTGTTTACAACCGTATAATGAATGAGGCGAAAGATGGTGCAATAATTCTTTTGCACGATACTAAAAAGACTACTGTTGAGGCAGTTTTAAGAGCAATTCCCGAGCTTCTTGACCAAGGCTATGAAATTGTAAGAGTTGACGACCTTCTTTCACGAAATGGTGATAAAATAAAAATGGGAATACCTTACAAAAGCTGTAAATATGACAGAGGTGCAATCGCCTTTTAAAAAACTGTCGATAAACCCGCATTGTGTCGCGTTTTCACCCACTTTGAGTATCTTATACACCGGGGGAGCATATCGCATAAATAAGTAAATATCAGTAATTGTGAGTAAAATAAAAAAACTCTGTGAGATTTCTCACAGAGTTTTTTGTTTGTTAAAATCAAAGCTTTTCAACAATTTCCTTTGTGTCTCTTGCGATAGCAAGTTCTTCGTTTGTAGGAACACAGAATGCTCTTACAGGACAACCGGGAAGTGTAAGCTCAATTTCTTCACCACGTACAGCATTTGCTTTTTCATCAAGTTTAATGCCAAGGTAAGATAAGTTGTTAAGAATGTCTTCTCTGAGGTCAGTACAGTTTTCACCGATACCACCTGTAAATGCGATAACGTCAACACCATCCATAGCAGCAACGTATGAACCGATGCATTTACGGATTTGATACCACTGCATATCACGTGCAAGCTTAGCTCTCTTGTTACCTTCTGCAGCAGCAGACTTTACAGCTCTGTCATCAGAGTGTACACCTGAAATACCAAGCACACCACTCTGCTTGTTCATAATCTTATCCATTTCTTCAGCAGAAATGTTATGCTTTTGCATAATGTATGTAATAGCAGAGGGATCAACAGCACCACAACGTGTACCCATCATGAATCCATCAAGAGGAGTAAGACCCATACTTGTGTCAAGAACTTTGCCATCTTTAATAGCTGTGATTGAACAACCATTACCTAAATGACAAGTGATAAGCTTGAAATCTTTAAGGTCTTTACCAACGATTTCGGCAGTTCTGTATGCAACGAAACGGTGAGAAGTACCATGAGCACCGTAACGACGGATATGATCTTCTTCATAATATTTGTAAGGAAGACCGAACATATAAGATGTTTCGGGCATTGTGCTGTGGAAAGCGTTGTCAAAAACTGCAACCTGTGGAACAGAAGCACCGAAAACTTCGTTACAACATTCAATACCTGTAACGTGTGCAGGGTTGTGAAGAGGTGCAAGAGCACTGAGCTTATCAATTGCTTTAAGCACGCCATCATCAATAAGAACACTTTCTGTAAAAATATCGCCACCCTGAACAACTCTGTGACCGATTGCACCGATTTCTGAAAGATCATCAATAACCTTGCAGTCACCTGTTGTAAGGGCATCTTTAACAATGTTAAAAGCAACTCTGTGGTCGGGTATATCTACGTATTTGTCAAAGCTTCTGTCGTCAAATGTAGAACCCTTTGTGTGGCTCATATCAGTTGCAATAGATTCGCAGATACCTTTTGCAAGAACCTTTTCGCGTTCCATATCAAAAAGCTGATACTTAAGTGAAGAGCTTCCGCAGTTAATTACGAGAATTTTCATCAATAAACCTCCATTAAAAATGTGTATTTTCTAAAAAAGAAAATAAAACACAATAAAATTGTGTAAAATACTTACCGAATAATTATTATATCATTCTTTTCTATATTTTCAAGTGTATCGGGGTGATTTTTTTGAATTACGGTGTTATTGCAGAGTTTAATCCTTTTCACAATGGACACAAATATCTTCTTGATATTTTAAAGGGTGACGAAAATACTGTTACCGTTGTAATGAGCGAAAGCTTTGTTCAACGTGGTGAATGTGCTTGTATAGATGTTTCTCAACGTGTGAAAATGGCGTTGCTTAACGGTGCTGATCTTGTGTTGTCTTTACCTGTGTCCTTTGCTACATCAAGTGCTGAAAAATTTGCTTTGGGTGGGGTATCAGTTTTAAATGCCCTAGGTGTTATAGATTGCCTTTCATTCGGCTCGGAGTGTGGTGACGCTGTTCTTCTGGAAAGATGTGTTGATGCAATAACAAATAAGCGATTTACACCGTTTCTTGAAAAAAGGTTAGATGAAGGCCTTTCATATCCAACTGCAAGGCAACTCGCCTTATCCGATATGCACGGTGAAGCGCTTGCAAAGGTTTTATCATCACCAAACGATATTCTTGGAGTAGAGTATATTAAGGCGATAAAAAATTTAAACAGTAAAATGTCAGTTTTACCCGTAAAAAGATATGGTGTTGAGCACGATAGTGATGATGCCAAAAATAATATTTGCTCAGCATCTGCTATCAGAAAAAGAATGTTATCAAACGAATCGTACAAAAGCTTCTTACCCGAAAATGTTTACTCTCTTATCGCTGAAGAACGTAATAACGGTAAAGCACCTGTGGATTTTAAAGTGCTTGAAAAAGCTGTTCTTTATAAATTAAGGTCTATGACAGAAGATGATTTTCTCAAACTTCCTGATGTAAGTGAAGGACTTGAATACAGATTTGTACAAGCAATAAAAAATACGTCTTCATTTGATGAGCTACTTGAAAAAGTTAAAACAAAGCGTTATACTCATTCAAGACTAAGAAGAATAATTCTTTGTGCATTTTTAGGTATAACCAAAGATGATGTTTCAATGATTGTGCCGTATATTCGTGTTTTGGGTTTTAATGCCAAAGGTGCAGCTCTTTTAAAGGAGGCCAAAGAAAAAACAACACTTCCGATAGTTACAAAGTTTTCTGATATAAAAGCTTTAAGTGATGAAGCAAAAAGAGTTTTTGAACTCGAAAGCTTTGCAAGGGATGTGTTTTCACTTGCTTTGCCTGAGCCTGATATATGTTCAAAAGAAATGACCGATAAAATGATAGTAATATAATTTCAAACTACGGAGAAAAAAATGGATTTAATTGTTATTGGTGGTGGTGCCGCAGGCCTTATGGCAGCCGGCACAGCAGCACAAAGAGGTTTAAACGTTACCCTTATTGAAAGAAATGATAAGTTGGCAAGAAAGGTAGCCATAACAGGTAAAGGCAGATGTAACGTAACAAATTCCTGCCCGCTTTTAAACGAGCTTATTTCTAACGTGCCTGTTAACGGTAGATTCCTTTACGGTGCTTTTTCAAGATTCAGTACAGATGATACTATTGATTTTTTTGAAGAAATGGGTGTGCCACTTAAAATAGAAAGGGGCAACAGGGTTTTCCCTGTTTCTGATAAAGCACTTGATATAGTTGATGCACTTAACAGGTTTATAACTGTAAACGGGGTTAAACGTAAGCAGGGTAGAGTAACAGAGCTTATAATTGAAGATGGTGTGCTTAAAGGTTGTGTAACCGATGACGGACGCAAGTTTTTTGCTGACAACGTGCTTGTGGCAACAGGTGGTCTTTCTTATCCTGCAACAGGTTCAACAGGCGATGGTTATACACTTGCAAAACAGGCAGGTCACACAATTACAGATTTAAAACCTTCCCTTGTTTCTCTCGAATGTCACGAGGGTTGGTGTACAGACGCACAGGGTCTTTCTCTTCGTAACGTTGAAATAAGAGTTGAAGATACAAAAACATATAAAGAAATATATAAAGATTTCGGTGAAATGCTTTTCACTCATTATGGTGTCTCAGGTCCGATGATTCTTTCTGCATCTTCACATATGAGAAATATGGAAAAAGGCAGATATGTAATTCACATTGATTTTAAACCTGCATTGACCTATGAGCAGCTTGACAAACGTATTCAAAGGGATTTGCTTGAATGTTCAAACAAAAATCTCTTTAACACTCTTTCGTTGATGTTGCCTAGAAAAATGATACCGATCGCAGTTAAACTTTCGGGTCTTAACGGTAACACAAAATCAAATCAGGTAACAAAAGAAATGAGAGCATCACTTGTTGATTTGCTTAAAGATATACGCCTTACCGTAACTGATTTCAGACCGATTGATGAAGCAGTTATTACATCAGGTGGTGTCAGCGTTTCGGAAATTGACCCCAAAACAATGGAAAGTAAGCTTCTTAAAGGTCTTTACTTTGCAGGGGAAGTTATCGACGTGGATGCATATACAGGTGGTTTCAATCTTCAGATTGCGTTTTCTACCGGTCGTCTGGCAGGAAACAGCATATAATAAAGGATGGTATTGTTATGATAATTAATATCGCAATTGACGGTCCTGCAGGAGCAGGTAAAAGTACAATAGCAAAAACAGCCTCAAAAGAACTGGGCTTTATTTACGTAGATACAGGTGCGCTTTACAGAACGGTCGGACTTAATGCTTTAAGACTCGGTAAGGACACTAAAAGTGCAGAAGACGTTGTTCCTACACTTGACGGACTTAATGTTTCTTTAAGATTTGTAGATGGCGAACAGAGAGTTTTCTTAGGCGAAGAAGATGTTTCAACAGCTATCAGACAGAATGAAGTTTCTATGGCAGCTTCAAATGTATCTGCAATTCCTGCTGTACGAGATTTTCTTTTCGAGCTTCAGAGAGATATCGCAAGAAAAAACAGTTGTATTATGGATGGCAGAGATATAGGAACTGTTGTACTTCCTGATGCACAAATTAAGATTTATCTTACTGCATCAGCTGAAGCAAGAGCTGACAGACGTTTCAAAGAGCTTACCGAAAAAGGTCAGGTAGTGGAGTACGACGTTATTTTAAAAGAAATAAAAGAGCGTGACTACCAGGATATGAACAGAGAAATTGCACCCTTGAAACAGGCTGATGATGCAGTTCTTGTTGATACTACCGAGCTTACACTTCCACAGGCTATTGATGCTGTACTTAACACAATAAAGGAGCGTCTTTAATGGCAAAAATCACTCTTGCTGAAAAAGCAGGCTTTTGTTTTGGTGTTAACAGAGCAATAAATATAATTGAAGAGCTTGTTGACAAAGGCCACAAGGTAGCAACGCTTGGTCCTATTATTCACAATCATCAGGTTATAGATGATCTTTCTGCACGTGGTGTATGTGTGGTTGATGAACCGTCACAGGTCCCTGAAGATGCAATACTTGTTTTAAGAACTCATGGTGTAACTCAGCAAGTTCTTAAAGAAGTGGAAAGCTGTGGTTGTGATTATATTGATGCTGCCTGTCCGTTTGTAAAAAAAATCCACAAAATAGTGCTTGATAATTCAACAGAAGAAACTGTAACGATTATCGCAGGCGATGAAAACCATCCCGAAGTAAAAGGTATAAAAAGTTGTGCAAAGGGCGAGTCATTTGTTATAAATTCTGAAGAAAAACTTTGTGATTTGTTTGATGAACGTCCCGATTTGCCACAAAAACCCATTATTTTTGTTTCTCAGACAACTTTTAGCGTAAAAGAATGGGAAAAAAGTTTAAAAAAAGTAAAATTACTATGTACAAATGCAAAAATATTTGGTACAATATGCAGTGCGACCGATGAAAGACAAAGTGAGGCTGCTCAGCTTTCAAAAATCAACGATGCTATGGTAATTGTTGGTGGAAGGCACAGCTCAAACACACAAAAGCTTTTCAGCGTATGCCAAAGCAATTGTCCGTCTTTCCTTGTTGAAACTGCTGGTGAATTAAGTGGTATCGATTTCAGTGGTTATAAAACTATCGGTCTCACTGCGGGTGCATCTACTCCCGCCGGTATTATAAAGGAGGTACTTCAAACCATGTCCGAAATTGTCAAAGACCCAACTATGATTGAGGAGGAAAAAGTGCTGGACTCTGCAGCAGCTGAAGATTTTGATTTTGCAGCAGCTTTAGAGGAATCACTCAGTAATATGAGCGACCAGAAAGTAACTGGTACAGTATTGAGTGTTAGCCCCACAGAGATACAGGTTGATATCGGCAGGAAGCAGACAGGCTATATTCCCTACAGTGAATACAGCAATGACCCGAATGCAGATCCCAGAGCTGAACTTAAAGTCGGCGACACACTTAACCTCATCATCATGAAAACAAACGACCAGGAAGGCTTAATTATGCTTTCCAAGAAACGTTACGATGCTATCGCAGCATGGGACACAGTTGTTGCAGCTGAAGGAACAGATACCATTCTTGAAGGTGTAGTAACAGAAGTTGTTCGTGGCGGTATCATTGTTGTTTCAAACAATGCACGTCTTTTCATCCCTGCTTCTCTTGCAACAGCAAGCAGAAACGATAAGCTTGAAGATCTTGTTAAAAAGACAGTTAAATTCAAAGTTATCGAAGTTAACAAGCAGAGAAGAAGAGCTGTTGGATCAATCCGTGCAGTACTTAAAGAAGAAAGAAAAGCAGCAGAAGAAAAATTCTGGGCAGAAGTTCAGGAAGGCGAAGTTCGTAAAGGCGTAGTTAAGTCTATTATGAAGTTCGGTGCTTTTGTTGATATCGGTGGCGTTGATGGTATGATTCACGTTTCCGAGCTTTCATGGAACAGAATTAAAGATCCTTCAGAGGTTGTTTCTGTTGGTGACGAGGTTGAGGTTACAATCAAGTCACTTAATCCCGAAAAGAAACAGATTGCTCTCGGCTACAAAAAGCTTGAGGATAATCCTTGGGAAATCTTCAAATCAAAATATGCAGTTGATTCAGTAGCAGAAGTTGAAATTGCAAACTTCACAGATTTTGGTGCATTTGCACACATCGTTCCCGGTGTTGATGGTCTTATTCACATTTCACAGATTGCAAACAAGCATGTTGCAAAACCTGCTGATGTTCTTAAACTCGGTGAAAAGGTTGAGGCTAAGATCACTGAAATCGATGAAGAAAGAAAGAGAGTAAGCCTTTCAATCCGTGCACTTCTTCCTGTAGAAGAAGCTGCTGAAGAGGTTGCTGAGGAAGCTTCTTCTGAAGAATAATCG
>JAZOSL010000006.1:0-13840 GCA_045657085.1 Acutalibacteraceae bacterium
GCAAAGGTTTTGCGTGAAGCAACACAGGCTCACCCCGACACAAAGTGGAGGGTAGTCACAATGCATCACAACCCTTATTCAGCTTCATTAAGCGACGATGATTTTTCAGAAGAACGTCTTTTCTTTTCATCACTCTATGATTTATACGATATAGACTTATGCCTGAGCGGACACGACCACTTTTATTCACGCACAGACACTATGTACGCAGGCGAAGTAACCGACGGTGAAGGCACGGTATACGTTCAGTCCTCGTCAGCTTCAGGAAGTAACTATGACCCGCTTCCCGAATCAACTGCTTCGTTTATCGTTTCTGCATTCGACGTGCGCGTTCCTACATATACAGCGTTTAATTTTACCGATGGAGCCATTGTCGGCACGACTTACCGTACCGACACAGATGAAGTTATTGATTCTTTTGAGATAACCGATAACACAACAGACTCAGATGCTAATATTTTTACTGTAATAATTTTATTCTTCAAAACTCTTTTTTCTATGATATAAATTTAAAGGAGATATTTAAATGCAAGGTTTCGTTAAATTTATTATTACACTTTTTACAACTGCTTCGATTTTTTGCTCAAATCTTATATTTCCTGCCACTGTTTACCCCGAAAGTAAAGACTTTGATTTTTCATATCTTGAATACCCCGAAGAAGCAATTGTCACCCTTGAAGAAGCGGGGCTTACCGAGCAGGAGCTTGTAGGAAGAGCATCGGCTGAGCTTCCTGAATACGTTCAGTCGGGTGGATATGAAGATATAAACGGTATTACGGTTTCGCCGTATTACACGGCAAAGGTAAGCGGTGAGGAAATTCCCGTTTATGCTTCGGTTGTTTTTATCCGTGTTGACGATACGGGTACACTTCATTCTTTTTCTGAAATTTATGTTGATTCAGATGAGGATTTTTCATTCAATATTGAAATAACCGGAGCTGATGTAGAACTCAAAAATGCAACCGTGCTTCCCGAGTCACACGGTGTAAAGGCACAGTGTAAAGACAACACCGTAACAGCATCAATCAATAAAACCGGAATATATACTTTCCTTTTTAACAATGCAAACCAGTACTATGGCTATACACTTATGGTTCGCGAAAAGGTTGACGAGGATAAAGAAATTGCAGAATACATAGAAAAATACGGAGAAGATAGTGTTTGGGTTCTTGATAAAGGTGTGTATCAATATGACTACGTTAACCTTGTTGAACACAAAAATCTGGTAATTTATCTCAGAGAAGGCGCTTATGTTATCGCAAACCATCTTTTTGATATTGACTGCGCCGAGGATGAAAACAAATACCTTGAGCCTACTGCACCGAGCGACAATGCAATAGGGCTTACAAGATATCCGTTTATTAATTTTTACAACTGTAATAACATAACCCTTGCAGGTAGGGGCGTAATAGATATGACCCGTCTTGACAGACGTGAAAGACGCGGTGTGGTTTTTACAAACTGTAATAACGTAAACGTCAGAGACGTAAAAATAATCAATTCGCCCGAATGGTCGTTTATTTCCTACTGTTGCACCGACGTCAGCATTAATAACGTTGATATCATCGGCAATCGCGGTAACTGTGACGGTTTTGCAATATGCAATAGCCATTACGTAACTGTTGACAACTGCTTTGCAAGAGTAGCTGACGATACCTTTGAGGTTAAGGCTCTCGGCGGCACAATGGACAGCAAAAATATTACTTTTACAAACTGTATTGCATGGGGCGGATATGCAAGGTGCTTCGGTATCACAGGGGAGGTCAATAAGAAAATTTCAGACGTCACTTTCCGCGACTGTGCCGTGATTTACCGTGACGGTATCTGGGATAACGACAGAATAGGCTCTCTTGTTGTTGTGGCAGAGCAAACCGAAGGCAGTATTGACGGAGTTCTTTTTGAAAATATTGAAATATTCCGTGACGAAGGCAGACCCATTCTCGTAAAGATTTATGACGAGGAAGCAGAAAATTTTGAAATCAAAAACGTTGTTTTCAGAAATATTTCATACACATCGTATATGAGACCTAAAATCGCAGGTACCGACAGTAAAACCAACACAGTTCAAGTTGAGCTTGACGGTATAACTGTTGGCGGAAAGAAAAAACGATTCCCGAAAACAAGCTTCAACATCGGCAAGTATTGTGATGTGACTTCAGCTTGAACAGTTTTCAAACATAAGAAAATGTTGATGTAAAGAACAGGAGGAAAAGCTATGGCAAAATTAGAACAAATTCTTGATGGTGATTTTTTACAGATTCTGAAAACAATTGAGGATGGAATATTGAATGGTAGTGTGTCGGCTTCACTTGAAGATTCCAGTGACATTTGTGATGGTGATGCCAGATGTAGTGTTCGTGTTTTTGAACGATACAGTTATGCCGGGGGAAACCGTGTAAGTATGAACGTTACGTTGTTCCAAAATGCGAATGGACCTATTTATCTTTGTGCGATTACATCAGGTGGAAGTCAGGCAATTCTTTTCAAAGTTAACACTTTTGGTGAAGAAACTTTTCTTGATAAATTGAGAGAATTATTATAAGAGAATTATTATAAATTTTAAGCAGAAAACGGCAATAGGTGAGAGTATGGGTAAGTGGGAATTTTATACTACTGATGAAATAAAACCTCAGGGTTGGCTAAAAAGACAACTTGAAATTCAGGCTGAAGGTCTTTCGGGGAATCTTGATAAAATTTGGCGTGATGTTCGTGATAGCTCATGGATAGGTGGCGATGCTGATGGCTGGGAGCGTGTTCCATATTGGCTTGACGGCTTCATTCCACTTGCGTATTTTCTTGAAAATGAAGATATGATAAACAGAGCTAAAAGATATATTTATGACATTATTTCCTTTCAAAAAGAGGATGGCTGGATTTGTCCGTGTAAGGATGAAGACAGAAAAAAATATGATACCTGGGCTGTGTTACTTATCTCAAAGGTGCTTACAGTTTATTATGAATGCTCCAAAGAGGAAAAAATTGTCCCTGTAATTCACAGAATGCTTAAAAACTACTACGATTTATTGTCATCCGGAGAAATCGAGCTTTTCGATTGGGGTAAATTCCGTTGGTTCGAGGGATTTATTGCAATTAATTTTCTTTGGCAAAGACAGCCTGAAAATTGGCTCAGGGAATTAGCTTGTATTCTCAAAAAACAAGGTGCAGATTACGAAAAATCCACTGATTTGTGGATAAGACCTCTCAATAGATGGAGATTTGATACTCATATTGTAAACCTTGGAATGATGCTTAAAAGTGAGGCTGTTTCATATTCGCTTTTAGGTGAAGAATATACCGACAAGGCAGAAAAACTTCATAAAATTCTTGAAAAATATAATTCAACTCCCGTTGGTCTTTTTACAGGTGATGAGTGTCTTTCCGGACTTAGCCCTATTCAGGGAACAGAACTTTGTGCCGTTGTTGAACAGATGTATTCTTATGAAATTCTTTTTGCTGAAACGGGTGACAAAAAATGGGCAGAAAGGCTTGAGAAACTTGCTTTCAATGCTCTTCCTGCAACAATAAGTGACGATATGTGGACTCATCAGTATGTTCAGATGAGCAATCAAATTGCCTGTCAGAAATTCCCCGGAAAATCACTTTTCAGGACTAATGGTTCAGAAGCACATCTTTTTGGTCTGGAACCTAATTTCGGTTGCTGTACTGCAAACTTTAATCAAGGCTGGCCGAAGTTTGTCCTTTCAGCTTTTATGCATAAAAAGGATACCGTTATCAACTCGGTTCCCGTACCTTGTGAACTGAATTGTAACGGTAAAAAAATCAGAATTGAAACCGAATATCCTTTTAAAAATACATTTAAATATTTTGTTGAAGCAGATGAAAATTTTACATTTAAAATTCGTGTGCCTTCTTTTGCAAAGGAGTTGAAGGTGAACGGTCAAAATGTAAATGATGATGAGCTTTCATTTGAAATCAGAAAAGGTGAAAATAAACAAATTTCAGTTTCATTTGAAACTGAAGCAGCTTTTAAAAACAGGCCGTACGGACTTAATTTTGTAAGCAAAGGTTCACTTGTTTTTTCACTTCCTGTTAAGAACGAAAAAATCATGTATGAATACGAAAAAGACGGTGTTGAACGTAAATTCCCGTATTGTGATTATGAGCTTGTTCCTGTTTCAAGCTGGAATTATGCTTACATCAGAACAGACCTTGAGACAATAGAGCGAGATGTTGGCACAGTACCGTTCTCGTCACTTGAACCACCCGTTTCAATTAAGGCTCAGGTGAAGAAAATTGACTGGGGCTTTGAAGATGGATATGATACGGTATGCGCTAAGATTCCCAATAGTACAGACCCCGTTTCCGGACAAGAAGAAATCGAGCTTTCTCCTTACGGTTGTGCAAAGTTGAGAATGACAGAGTTGCCTTTGTTAGATTAAAATTTTTAATCAGGATATGTTGCTTGTCTGTAACATCTTCCATTAATTTACCATAAATACCTGTTGCTAATTTTTGGAACTTCCCTTTTATAGCAAATTAAAGAGCCATCATGTACGTTAATTTATCTTCATAGTGGCTTTCTTTTTTACGGTTTTAAAATCAATCACGGGAAGTCTGTCTGTATTTCTTTAACAGAAATTTTCTTTGATTTCAGATTGTAAAAATAATTTATTACCTGTTGAAAATACTGAACGTTTGTGGTATATTTTCTCTATAAATAGTTTGTTTTGAGGTGTGTAGAATGTCAAAGTGGATTGATAACAAAACAGTAATTATTACAGGTGCTTCAAGTGGTATCGGTAAAATGCTTGCAGAGAGACTTATGAAAGAGCATAACTGTAAAGTAATCGGTGTTGCAAGAAGCGAAAAGAAAATGATTAATTTTGTCGAAGAACTCGGTGATTATGCAAAGTTGTTTTCTTACAAGCTCTTCGATGTTTCCAGCTATGACAATTGGCAGAATTTCCATGATTGGCTTGTTGAAAATGATATTAAACCTGACGTTCTTATAAACAACGCAGGAGTTCTTCCTCGTTTCGACAGACTTATGAACTATACAAAAGAAGAAATTGATGAATCAATCAATATAGATTTCTATTCAGCAGCATATTCTTCAAAAATTTTACTTCCTCTTCTTATGAAAAGCGAAACCCCTGCAATTATTAACGTTGCTTCTTCTGCAGCACTTATGGCTCTCGGTGGAACTTCTATGTATTCGGCAAGTAAAGCTGCTGTTAAGGGCTTAACTGAGGCGATGAGAGAAGAACTCAGAGGCGAAGCTTATATAGGTCTTGTTTGTCCCGGTTTCACAAAAACTGATATTTTCAGAAATCAGGGTGAAACGAACGGTATGGACCTTATCAATATGCTTTCAACACCTTGTGTCAAGGCAGTAAACAAAATTCTTAAGGGTATTCTCGGTAAAAAGTCATACATAGTTGTTGGTTTTGACGGTAATGCAATGGGTAGATTTAACCGACTTATGCCTGTTCAGGGTTCAAGACTTTTCAGCTCAGTAATTAAAATGTTTAAAATTGACCTTTTTGCTTCAACTTTCGGCTACGAAAAGAAAGGCGATAAAAAATAAATCGCTATTCATTATAAAATCAGACTGCTCCGATTTGTGCTGTATGTACATCTCGGAGCAGTTTTTAATCGTTATATTTTTCTTGATTTTATATTGCTTCGGTGATAAAATCAAATTCAATTACGAGGTGGTATTTATGAGTGATAAAAAACTATGAAAATCTACACAGGGATTTGTAGTGTGATTGCAATTGTGTATGGTTTGTGGATGGCTTTATTTATGAAGTGGGACCAATTTCCTTATATTATTCCTACACAAGATGATATGCTTTTACCTTCTGCAGATTTTGTTGCAAAATTTGATGGTATGCTTCAGCAACCTTTATATGATAACGCAATTATTTATTGGATGTGGGTAGCTTTTTCAACCATACTATTGTTTTCTTATGCTTTCTTTATTAAAAAGATTCTTTTTACCGATAAAATAACAAAAGGCACAACGGCTTTTTGTATGATGAATCTTATTGCCGGATGTGCATTTATTACCTGGTATGGCTTTTTAAGTTTTCCTGAACAGTTCGGTAATATTTTAACTGATGTTACTGCTAGTATGCTTGGTCTTCGTTACCCTTGGCTTTTTAAAATCTGGGGTGTTCTCGCATCACTTTCAATTTTTACAAATACACTTTATATGTATCGTAAAAACAGTTACAAAGGTAGAACCGGTGTTATTGTTACCTCTATTGGTTGTGCTTCAATTTTTGTTACAATCAACGTGCCGTCAGCAGGTCTTGATCTTGTTATGACAGCTCGTTGCTTGTCACACTGGGCAACAGCACTTGTTTTTGCATTTTTAGGTGCTGCAGGTGTTATTATTTTCCTTTTCCATAAATCAAGACAGAAAGAGAAAAAGTACATAATCGCAACCGTTATTTTTATTGCCGTACTTATTCTTATGCTTGTTCTGCTTGTGACAGTGGGTAAAAGTGCATTTATTGAAAATCTTCCTATGTGGGTTGCATACGCATTATTGTTTATAATTAATTTCACATCATTTCTTGACGCAAAAAATAAAAGTGTAAAAGAAAAAACAACTTCTTGTGTATAACTAATAAGTTGTTTGAAACTTTAATTTTTGATATTTTTGCAATAAAATAAATTTGTCAGATAATAACGGCTGAAATCGTCGTGTTTCAGTCGTTTTTCTTTTATTGTTTTATTTGTTTATTTGTGATATAATGAAAAGAAAGATTTAAGAGGTCTTTATTAAACATCAGGTAAAAATTACAGATGTAAATATTTAATCATAATGTAAATTAAGTTGATGTAAGGAGTGTGACGAATAATGGCAAAACTAGAGAAGGTTCTTGATGGCGATTTCGATCAGCTTTTAAATAAAATTGTGGACGGAATGCAGGTAGGTGCTATGTCGGCAACTCTTGAGGATTTTAATGATGTTTGCACGAGTGATGTAAGATGTAGTGTTCGTGTATTTGAAAGATACAGTTATGCAGGTGGAAACCGTGTCAGTATGAACGTTACATTGTTTCAAGAAGGTGACGGACCTATTTATCTTACTGCAATTGCATTCAGTTTAGATGAAGGTGCTGTTTTGAAATTCAACACTAGTGGTGAAGATGGTTTTATTGAGAAATTGAAAAAGTTGTTATAACTAAAATAAGACAGTTTTGTTGTTAGAAAAGGCAGGTTTGTGTGAACCTGCCTTTTGAATTTTTTATGCAATAATTCACTAAAATGCTTGAAAAAATATGATAGAAATGTTAAAATTGAACAAAACATATATTTGGAGTGGATATAATGCTCAAGAAGAAAAATAAACCTTCTACAGTGCCGCCACAAGGGGCATTGAATCATAATGAGGGTAAGTACATTACGAAATTTGAATATGTGTGTATTATTCTTGCAAGAATCGGTGGTATGTTTGGTACTACTCTTACAGGTACACTTGCAGCAGCGTTTTTACACGAACTTTATTTCGGACCTGTCGGTGTAAGCTCAGATGAAATTGCATCAATTCTCGCTGTTCAGTCTACACTTACAACTGTTTTAGGTATCGCGATTGGTGCTGTTTCCGGTATTATTGTTCAGAAATGGAAAACCCGATGGGGTAGATACCGTCAATGGTACATTATTTGTCTTGTGCCTATTTTTGCACTTACCGCTTTATATTTCTATGTTCCTAAAGGCTGGACAGTTGAGCAGATGACTCTGTTCCGTTACGGAATAGCTTGCTGTCAGAGTGTATTCAATACCTTCAACAACTTTGGACAGAATATCGTTCAGGTTATTTCTCCCAACCACAAAGAAAAGAAAACTGTTGCAACAATATGGCAATTGGCATATTACATCGGTTACGGCGGAGCATATATTGCAACCTTCGTTTACGGTCTTTTCAGCGACGACAAGAATGCAATGTATATGACACTTGCTCTTGTTGCCGCAACTGTAACTGCATTTGGTAACCTTATGTGTGGTCTTTTCTGTAAGGAAAGAATTGAGCTTCCCAAGAAAGAAAAGGTTAAAATTTCAAAGGCATTGTTCTCATTGTTTAAATATAAAAACTATCGTGCATATCATGCAATGCAATGGGTAAATGCGTTTGCTTGGCTCGGAAGAATGTCTACATATCTTGCAGCTATCACAGTTGGTTCATCAAAAAACCTTCTTCTTACTCTTCCCACAGCTGTTGGTACTGTTGTAGGTAATATTATTGCTACTAAGCTTTCAAAGAAATACGAGCCTACAAAGCTATTGAAATTCTGTGGTATATATTCACCAATTGCAGCCGGTATCCTTTTTGGCATCTGCTTTATAGAGGCTCAGTTCGGCATTATGTTCTTTACCGGTTGGAATAGTATATTCTTCTATGTATTCTATTTTGTTTTCGGTATAGGTATTGGTATTCAGGAGCTTTCAAACTCTCACTTTAACGTTGAATTCCTTGACTATCTCGAGTGGCAGTGTGGCGAAAGAATGGAAGCTATTCAAGGTATTGTTCCCGGTTGGGTTAACTCCGGATGCAACTACCTTAAAGAACTTGCAATTCCCTTTATGATTGCTTGGGCAGGTTATATGTCTTCGGCAGAGGGTGACCTTGTTGCAACAATGCAGGCTCAGCCTGATTATCTTGATGTTTGCTTGAAAATTCTCGCATTCCTTCTCTTCGGTTATACTACTGCAAATGTTCTCAAGGCTCTTATCCTTAAACTCTTCTATGATGTTGAGGGTGAAAAGAAAGAGCAGATGTATCGTGACCTTGATGTTATCAGAGCTAAACGCCACGAAGAGAATCTTGCTATTGAAAATAGTGCTAAATAAGGTGATATAAAATGAAAAATAAAAAGAAGATTATACGTTCTGTTATTGCTGTTGTAGTTGTTCTTGGTATTATTGCTGGAGCTTTGGCTCTGTATTTTACAAGATACTTCAAGGATAGTGCAGATACAGAAGAATTTTTCAGACAGAATGTGGCTACTGTAAAATATGAAAATACTATTGAAACGGCATATCCCCAGACAGAACTTTACGGCATTATAAAAGACCATTTTGAAGCTGAATTACCCGAAGGTAAAACAGAGAAAAAGGTAGTTATTATCGGTTATGACGGATGCCGTGCTGATATTCTTAATGAAAAACAGGAAAACGGTGCTATAAGCTACCTTCTTTCACAGGGTGCTTCAAATAACCTCACTTATTGTGGTGGTGTTAATTATCCTGAAGTAAATACACAGGATACCTCCACAGCTCCAGGTTGGTGTTCAATCGCTACGGGTGAATGGGCAGATGTTACAGGTATAACAGGTAACGGTATAACAAAAACTGTTGAACCTAAAACTCTTATGACAAGCCTTGTTGAAGACGGAACTATTGATAGTTCAGCTTTCATAACAAAGTGGAAAGGTCACTTCACAAAAGATAACTCAACCTACAAGGCAGAAATGGAATACTGTGTTAAAAACAATCTTGACGTAGAGTTTGAACTTCGCAGCGGTAAAGCAGACGTTCATACAGGTGCTATGGAAGAAATCACAAGTGCCGATTGTGCAGATTTCGTGTTTATCATTTATGAGGATACTGATTCTGCTGGTCACGATTTCGGATTCTCATACAATAACCCTGTATATAAAGATGGCTTCAAAACTGAAGATGCTTATGGCTATGAGGTAATCAAAGCTATTGAAGCCAGAGATACTTATGAAACAGAAGATTGGCTTATTATCGTAACTTCAGACCACGGTGGTTTCGGTACAGGCCACGGCGGACCAAGCATTCAGGAAAGAATGACATTTGTTGTTATGAACAAAGAATGGAATTAACCCGTTAAAGTTAAACCACGGAATGGATAAAATCCATTCCGTGGTTTGTTTTGTTAGATAATAGTGATTAAAATTTCGATTAATTAATACTGCAAACGTTAATATTATAGAAATTTTTTAATTTATGTGGTATAATTTGCCATATAAACAGATGTTTACCAATTATCAATTATTTAAGGGGGGTAAAATTATGAAGTATCGTAAAGACAAATACGGCAACCCATTATCTGTATTAGGTTTTGGATGTATGCGCTTTAAAAAGAGGTTGGGTAAAATAAATATGGCAGATGCAGAAAGTCAGGTGATGTCTGCGTTTAACAAAGGCGTGAATTATTTTGATACTGCGTTTATTTATCCCGGTAGTGAAGCAGCTATAGGCGAAATTTTTGAAAAAAACAATATACGAGATAAGGTTTATATTGCAACAAAGCTTCCACCACAGCTTATGAGAAATACTGATATTCTTGATAAGCTTTTTAATGAGCAATTAAAAAGACTTCGCACAGATTACATAGATTTTTATCTTATGCATATGATGGGCGATATTAAAGTTTGGGAACGTTTGAAAACCATTGGTATTGAAAAATGGATAGAAGATAAAAAGGCAAGTGGAGCTATAAAACAGATAGGCTTTTCTTATCATGGAAATTCAGAAATGTTTTGCAAAATTCTGGATGCATACGATTGGGATATGTGTCTTATTCAGTATAACTATATGGATGAGCATACTCAGGCAGGACGAAAAGGTCTTTACCATGCTCACGAAAAGGGTATTCCCGTTATGATTATGGAGCCGCTTCGTGGAGGTAGACTTGTAAACAATTTACCAACAGAAGCAAAAGCGATTTTCAATAATCATCCTGTTCAGCATACCCCTGCACAATGGGCGTTTCGTTGGTTATGGAATCAGCCTGAAATCACGGTTGTACTTTCAGGTATGAATTCTGATGAAATGGTTGATGACAATATTAAAACTGCAACTGAAACTGAAATTGGTGAATTGACTAATGAAGATGAAGCAATGCTTAAAAAAGTTGTAAAGGCGATCAATTCTAAAATGAAGGTTGGTTGCACAGGGTGTGGCTATTGTATGCCTTGTCCACAGAACATAAATATAAGTGGTATTTTTTCGGCATATAACAGGCAGTCATCTGATGGTGATTTTGCAGGATTTAAATCGTACATAAAAAATACAGCCTGGAGTAAATATGCACCTGCAACCAAGTGTATAGGCTGTGGTAAATGTGAACAGCATTGTCCACAAGGTATTGAAATAAGAAAAGAGTTGGCGAATGCCGGAAAAGTGCTTGAAACACCTGCTTATAAAGCAACAAGCAAGGTGATTTCAGTGGTCAAAAAAGATAAATGAATTCTTGATTAGCAAAATAAGTGATGGTGTTTATTTTGTGGAAAAGCATTTAGAACTGAAAGGTTAGAAGTATTATATTGTTGG
Source organism: Acutalibacteraceae bacterium (assembly GCA_045657085.1). Taxonomy (GTDB): domain Bacteria; phylum Bacillota; class Clostridia; order Oscillospirales; family Acutalibacteraceae; genus DTU089. The sequence continues at coordinate 11,278 of JAZOSL010000006.1, forward strand.
TGGTGTGATTTATGTGGTTTGTATTCGCTTTGTTGTCTGCTGTATTTGCAGCATTGACTTCGATTTTAGCTAAAATTGGTATAGATGGTGTTAACTCAAATCTTGCAACAGCTATAAGAACAGTTGTTGTTGTGGCAATGTCGTGGGGGATGGTTTTTTTAACAAATGCTCAGTCCGGAATAACTGAAATCAGTAGAAAAAGTTGGGTGTTTCTCATTTTATCAGGCTTGGCAACAGGTGCTTCGTGGCTTTGTTATTACAGGGCTTTACAAATCGGTGATGCGTCCAAGGTTGTACCAATTGATAAATTAAGTGTTGTGATCACTTTGGTTCTTGCTTTTGCTTTTTTGCATGAAGAGTTCACAATAAAATCTTTAATAGGTTGTATTTTAATTGGTATCGGTACATTAGTTATGGTTATGTAAGAAAAAAGAAAACAAGGAATGTTTTTCATTCCTTGTTTTTTTTACTTTAAAATTTTAGTATTGGATTAAGAATAAAAGTCTTTAATATAGTTGTCGATATCTTGTTTTGTGCCTCTGAATGCACCGGGTGTTTCCATTTTTAAAGAAACTGTTGCAGTAGCATATAAGAGTGCAGTTGGGATATCGTTATGTAATCTTTCGTTGATGTAAGCAGCAAAGGTTGTGTCACCTCTACCTGTTCTACCACTTAAGTTGCGTGATTTTATGGGACAGGTGAAATAATTTTCGCCATCGTAAGCTAAAACTTCGGTGTTATGGGTTATAAGAATTTCTTTAGCACCCCATGAGTGAAGAAGTTTTGCAGCTTCTTTTCTGTCGGCTGTACCTGTTAAAATTTCAGCTTCAGCAGCATCTGTTTTAAGATATGTAACGTAAGGTAACATTTCTTTTTTATCTGCCCAGTCTTCAAAATGCATTTCGCCTGTTTCTTTATTTGCGTGACGAAGACAAGTTTGTACATCTAAAGCGATAGCACCTTTTTTTGAACATTCTTTAATCATTTCATTAGGGTAATCACCAAAAATAAGACCTGCAAAATGATAAATATCACCTTCAATATCCTGTGGGAGATCAGTTATAGTAAAGGGTGTACCAATGCTTAAGCAAGAAGTGTCACGTCGTTCTTTATCAGGTGTAAAATATTTGTTTTTCATAGTAGTTGAACTTTCGCACTCAATTACGAAAATATCTTCTTCAGGGATAGTGAATTGAGATATTCTGTCACTATCAGATTTGTATATTTTTGTTATAGCAGCCACTTTATGACCTAATGCGAAAGCAGATGCACTTGAATAGAGAACAGCACCACCACAAATTTCAACTGTATTGTCGAGATGGTCGATATTTGTATCTTTTGAAATATGCCCGATAATAATTGATTCGTAATGTTTCATTTTTAATGATCCTTTAATTATGCACAAAATTTTGCAATAGCTTCGTCAATCATCTTTTTAACGTTAGCAGCAAGGGGCTTACTTTCTTCTTTAAGCTGAGCAAGAGGCTTTCTTGCATCGCCTATATCAATTCCCTGTAAACGAAGCACTTCTTTTGCTGCTGCATACATATTACATTTACAAGCACACATAGCGTAAATGATTTCGTTTATTGCATACTGAACTTCTCTTGCTTTATCAAGCTCACCGGCTTTGATAAGCTCGTCGCATTTTAGGAAAAGCTCGGGCATAACGCCGTATGTACCGCCGATACCACCCTGGGCACCAATTGCACGACCTGCAACGAACTGCTCGTCAGGACCGTTGAAAACAACGATATCATTTCCACCTTCGGCTTTGAACATCTGAATATCCTGAGTGGGCATTGAGGAGTTTTTAACACCGATTACACAGGGGTTTTTAAGCATTTCCTTGAAAAGGGACATTGTAAGAGAAACGCCTGCAAGTTGAGGAATGTTATAAATAACGAAATCTGTGTTTGGTGCTGCAGAGGAAATATCGTTCCAGTACTGAGCGATAGATTCTTCAGGAAGCTTGAAATAAATAGGAGGGATAGATGCGATAGCATCAACACCTAAGCTTTCAGCGTGTGCGGCAAGCTCCATTGAATCAGCGGTATTGTTGCAAGCAACGTGGGCAATAATTGTCATTTTACCCTTTGCCACTTCCATAACTGACTCTAAAATCAATTTTCTTTCTTCCTTGCTCTGGTAAATACATTCACCTGAAGAGCCACAAACGTAAAGACCCTTAACTCCTTTATCAAACAAGTATTTTGCAAAAGCCTTTGTTCTTTCGGGACTAACGCTGCCATCATCATTGTAGCAAGCATAAAAAGCGGGGATTATGCCGTGATATTTGGTAAGATCTCTCATTTTATCATAACCTTTCGTGATTATAAAACTGCAAGTGCAACCGGCACTTAATTTACAAGGAAAATATATCATATAATTTTTGTTATGTCTATACCCAAGAATGCGATTTATAGCTTTTCTTACAAAATCTTAATTTGATTTATTGAGTACCCTGTGGTATCATTATTTCGGTGATAGAAATGGCAGTGAAAATTCTTTTAATTGAAGATGATGCTTTCCTTCGCGATGGTCTTTGTGAAATGCTCAGGAA
>JAZOSL010000007.1:0-10486 GCA_045657085.1 Acutalibacteraceae bacterium
CGAAAAGAGTTGTGCCTGTGCCGATATAAACACCTTTACCAATTTGAATGTAACCTTCTTCACGTCTTTCGGTATCAAGATAAACTCTGTGTTGAAGTCTTACACCGTCAGAAAGAGTTATACCTTTTTCACCACGTGCAATAAGAGTACAGTTATCACCGATTGAAACGTTGTTACCAACGGTAATAAACTGTGGGTTAATTATATTAACACCCTTACCGATTGTAACATTTTCGCCCATAGATTTAAATTGTGTTCTATAGTAGTCAACACGTAATTTTGCTGCGTATTCAGAGTCATCATTCATAAAGACTGTTTTATAAAAGCTTTCTCTGCTTACATCGTCCATATTTTTAAATGCATTTTCAAAAAAGTTTTCCATAATATCACCTGTTTTATTTGAGTTTATCCGTTTATTTAGTATTTATTAATCCCATTCTGTACCACTTACGGTATCCATATCAATACCTTTTGTTTCGTTTGTCTTTTTAACAAGTAAAATAAGACCTGCGATAAAACCGGGAACTAAAAGAGCAAAACCAATAGTGCCCATAAATTTGTTGCCGAGAATTGTAACTGTGGGAAGGCTTATAACGTAAGATAATGCAACACCGATAGCAACAACAATAAACTCAGCCGACATACAAGAAGAACGAAGGTTTGTAGGAGAAGACTCACCAACCATCATAATAATAACGTCGTTTACAGAGTAGAAGCTGCCTATACAAGCACCACAAAGGAATCCTACAAGGTAAGGCTCCCAACCGAATTTTGCACCAAACCAGAAGCCTATAAAAGCAATAAGGCAATTGGCAGCAGTAACAATTGCAGCAGTTTTTCTTCCCTTTGAGTCTGAAATAAAGCCCATAATAACCTGAGCACAGGAGCAACCAACAGGGAAAAGGAAAAGTGCAGTTGTAACCGGTCCGATACTTACAGCATTCATAACGTCTTCGGTAAAATTACCATAAAGACTTTCTGCATAACCGTAAGACATAATAACCTGATAGTTTATAGATGCAATAAAGCCTAAGTTAAGGAATGTAGCAGTAATATAAAGCCAACGAAGTTGTTTGTGCTTCATTGCAAATTTTAATGCAGGTATCAGACCACCCTGAGCATTTCCGGAATTTTGCTTTGCTTTTTCGGATTCTCTTTCTTCATCTGTCATTTTAAGGTGACGAAGTCTTGAATCAATAAAGGCATCAGTTTCTCTCGCACAAAGAAGAGCAATAAGACTTGTAACAATACCAACAATTGCGGGGATGAAGTAAATGTTACGCCATTGAGAAGCTTCTTCCATAAGAAGACGTCTCAGGAATGGCACAAGCATAACACCCATATTAGCAACGAATTTTATTGCAGAATAAATTCTTGCACGGTGCTTTGACGGAGAAGATTCCATTATGTATACAACGTGCATATCATGTGGAATGAAGAATTGTACAAGACAAGCACCTGCAAAATAAAGAGCAATATTATTTGACAAGAATATTACAAGCATCGCAAAGCTCATACCAAAGGTGTTAATGATAAGAAATTTCTTTCTTCCGAAACGGTCGGCAAATGGTCTGTATAAAAGACCGATTCCTTGAAATGGTACAACAAGAATTGAAAGAATTTCAAGAGCACCAACAGAACTGTCACCGAATTTAGCAAAAAGGTCATTTGCTATTTCCGTTTTCATTAATGTACCTATCTGAGAAGCAATTTCATCGGTAGCATAAATGAGTGTAATAATAAGAACTAAGTAAGCAAAATAATAGTTCCTTTTAGGACGTGCTTTCTCTTTTTCCCATTTGGCAATTTCTTTTTGTCGTTTAAGTTCTTTTTTCTTAATTTGTTTAGGTGAAAGAACTTTATTTTTCACAAAATCACCCCTGAAAAATTTTTTAATTATAATAATATTATTGTATCATAAGAAAATACTAAAAACAACAAATATATTACTGTTTTATATCTTTTCAAGAAAGATACTTTATGGTATAATAAAAAAGTCAAGTGACAACAATTAAAATGGAGGTTTAAAAAATGAAAAAAAGAATCTTATTTGCTTTATTAGCAGTTGTTATGGTTGTTGCTCTCGCAGCTTGTGGTGGCAACACTGAAAAAGAACCTGAAAATGATAACAAGCTTACAATCGAGTCTCCTGCAGCACTTATCAATGGCGTATGGTCAACATTTGCTGAAGAAGAAAAATTCCCTGTTATGGGTGGCGATTTCGAAAATATGGTAGACGGCGAAGCTGGTGCAGTTAGCCTTGCAGATGCAGAAGCAGTTAACTCAACTCTTCATATTGATGAAACAGGTCTTTCATACGTTAGTGAAGCAGCAGCTTTAACACACGCTATGAATGCTAACACATTTACAGCAGCAGCTTACAAGCTTAACGATGCAGCCAATGCACAGGCACTTGTTGATTCTCTTAAAGCAAGTATCTCAAGCACACAGTGGATGTGTGGCTTCCCTGACACACTTATTATCTATACAGTAGCAGATGAATATGTTGTTGCAGCTTTCGGCAATGCTGAAGCAATTGAAAACTTCAAAACAAAACTTGCAACTGTTTATGGTGAAAACGCAACACTTAGTGTTGAACAGTCACTCGCATAATCAATTTTAGTCAACTGTTTTAATTTTACTTGCAGAAGAGGTAAACAAATGCTTTTTTCAAGTATTCCGTTTTTATACTATTTTCTGCCGGTTGTACTGATACTTTATTTTGTAGTCCCCAAAAAGCTGAAAAACACAGTGCTTTTATTAACAAGCCTTGTGTTTTATGGCTGGGGCGAACCTAAATACGTTGTTTTGATGATAGCCTCAATCTTAATCGGTTATGTTTCCGGTCTGTTGATTGAGGCTTTTTCACAGAAAAAACAAGCAAAAATATTCTTGCTTTTGAGTGTGGCTATAAACCTTGGTTTTTTAGGTTATTTTAAATATGCTGATTTCTTTATAGATAATTTCAATGCAGTAACAGGGTTATCAGTTCCATTTTTAAGAATTGCTCTTCCCATAGGTATCAGTTTTTACACCTTTCAGATACTCAGCTATACTGTTGACGTATACAGAAGAGATGTTCCGGCACAGAAAAACTTAATAAACCTTGCGGCGTACGTTACTATGTTCCCACAGCTTATTGCCGGACCTATTGTAAGATATTCGCAAATTGTCGAAGAACTTGAAACAAGAGCTCATAATGCAGAGAACTTTGCAAAGGGTATGAGAAGGTTTGTTTTGGGACTTGGTAAAAAAATACTAATTGCAAACACACTGGGTGAGCTTTGCGATATTTTCAAGCAGTCAGATGATAAAGCTATTCTTTTTTATTGGCTTTATGCAATAGCCTTTATGCTTCACGTGTATTTTGACTTTTCAGGCTATTCTGATATGGCTATTGGTCTTGGCAGAATTTTCGGCTTTAATTTCTGGGAAAACTTCAATTATCCCTTTATTTCAAAAAGTGCTACTGAATTTTGGCGTAGATGGCATATGTCTTTAGGCACGTGGTTCAGAGATTATGTTTATATCCCGATGGGGGGTAACAGAGTTTCAAAGCCAAGATGGTTTTTCAATATTTTTGTAGTATGGTTTTTAACAGGCTTCTGGCATGGTGCTGCCTGGACTTTTGTTGTCTGGGGTGTGTATTTTGCAATATTCTTGATTTTAGAAAAGCTTCTTTACTTAAAATATTTGGAAAAATCAAAGGTTTTAAGCAGAGTTTATATGGTTTTTGTAGTTGGTATAAGCTTTGTTATTTTTAATGCAACTGATATGAAAGAGGCTGTCAGTTACATCGGTGGAATGTTTGGTGCAGGATCTATACCCCTTGTTTCAGACGAATTTTTCTATTACCTTAAAAACTTCGGTGTAACACTTGTTATTGGTATTGCAGGTGCAACTCCAATAGTTAAAAAAACAGTTTTAAAAATAAAAGAAAACACTGTATGTGGAAAGATTATAGCAATTTTAGAGCCTGTAACTCTTGTTGTTCTTTTGATTGTTATGACTGCATATCTTGTTGACGGCTCGTTTAATCCGTTCTTGTATTTCAGGTTTTAAGGGGGACTGTTGATATGAAAAAGAAATATATTGTAACAACAGTAGTTACAGCAGTTTTCCTTTTAGGTGTATCTTTGTTTGCGTGGATAAAGCCTGCAGATGAGTTTTCTTTATCAGAAAGAAGAAAATTAAATCAATTTCCTGAATTAAGCTTTAATACAGTTGTTTCAGGTAGCTTTATGCAGAATTTTGAAAAATACACCTTAGACCAATTCCCGTTACGAGATAAACTCAGAACGATAAAGGCTCTTGTAGCTTTAAATATTTTTTGTGAAAGCGAAAATAACGATATTTATATTCACGATGGTTATACAAGTAAAATCGAGTATCCATTAAACGAAGACTCTGTAATAAGAGCAGGGGAAAGATTTAAGTACGTTTATGATAAGTATCTTAAAGATACCGGGACAAAAAATTATCTTGCAATAATCCCTGACAAAAATTTCTTTTTAGCAGAAGAAAGCAAAATGCTTTCTCTTGATTATGAAAAAATGTTTTCACTTATTAAAGAGAATGCAGACTTTTTAACTTACATTGATATTACACAAGATTTAAAATTAGAAGATTTCTATAAAACAGATACCCATTGGAAGCAAGAAAACCTGATTTCTCTTGCTGAAAAAATCGGTAACGAAATGGGTGTAAGTATTGATGCTGAGTATACTGAAAAAATACTGGATAAAGAATTTTACGGTGTGTATTACGGTCAGTCGGCTTTACCACTTGAAAGTGAAAGGATAAAATATCTTACTAATGATGTGTTAGATAACTGTATAGTTTATGACCATCAGAACGGAAAAGAAATTTCTGTTTACGATTTAGAAAAGGGTATTGGCAAAGACCCATACGAGCTTTTCTTGTCAGGTCCGCTTTCTCTTGTAACAATAGAAAATAAAAACGCTAAAACTAATAAAGAGCTGATAGTTTTCAGAGACTCTTTCGGTAGCTCTATTGCTCCACTTTTTGTTGATGGCTACAGTAAAATAACTCTTGTTGATATAAGATATATTCACCCGGATTTATTAGGAAAATATATTGAGTTTAATTCGCAAGACGTTTTATTTATGTACAGTACATCGGTGCTGAATAACAGTGAAACTATAAAATAAAAAAATCGGTCTGCGATTCAATTTGAATTCGCAGGCCGTAGTTTATTTCGGACTTAAAATTTATCATAAAAAACAGTTTCTTTAATAGGCCTTGTGTTGAAGTGCATTTCAATAGGCTTGGCGTCATCGGTTGGGTAACCCATAACAAGTAAAGCAACTGCTTCATAATTTTCAGGGATATTAAAAGCTTCTTTAATTTTAAACGGGTCGAAATGCATTACCCAGGTTGAGCCTACACCTAATTCAAAGGCACGTAACATTAAATGAGTTGTAACGATTGAAGCATCAACTATACCACTCTGCTTACCGTCGTATTTTCGTGTCCAGCATTCGTCTTTGTTAAAGCAGACAAGCACGGCTGTAGGACAGTTGAAATGACATTTTGTACATTCCTGCAATTTTTTTATGCTTTCGTCAGTATTTATAACAAGAATTTTCTGAGGCTGGAAGTTGCAACCGGTAGGGGCAACGTGACCTGCTTTTAAAATTTCATCTATTACATCCTGAGTTAAACGCTCGTTTTTAAAGCTCCTTACTGAAAATCTGTTCTGAGCTAATTCTAAAAAATCCATTGTAATACCACCTGTAGATAAATTTATATGTATTTATATTACCACAAAAATTTTTTAATAACAACAGGACAAAAAAATAACCCCTGACTACCCATCTTTCGATGCCCGCAGTCAAGGGTTATCTGGATTCAATTTTAGTATCTAACATCATTTTAACCTCTCTTTCGTCAGATTTTTCTTTTTCCGTACGGTTTCTTTCAAAGACCCAATTTTCCGAAACGATTTTTTATTTTTTTACGAAAAACTTTTTAGCTTTTCATAAACATCTATTATAAACTCCCGTAAGTGAGAAACACTTTTGTTTCGAAAAATCCCCTTATCAGAAAAGAAACTATTTAAAAGTTTTGTGAATTCACTTTATATGTGCTGCATATACATTGGATTAACCATTTTTATTTTAAGGATTATACTATTTGTTTATGCCTTTGTTTAGTTTGCGTTTCGCTTACATGAACATCGGACTCACCCTTTCAATTTATTGTTGGTTTACCTGTACATTGGATTCACCTTCTCTCTTTCTTCATCTATATAGTAACATAAAAAAACAGTCTTTTCAATACGTAATATTGTATAAAGTTGCCCTAAACAGTTTATTTAAAGTGTAGAAATTGGTAAAAAGTAACAAAAGTTTTCTACAATGATATTGACAAATAGTGTTAACGTGTGATATTATTAATATGTTGGGTGTCGGAAGGCACCCGTTTTTATTTGCAAGTAATAAGTAAGAAGTAATAGTGAAGAAGTAAGAGTCTGTGACAGGGGTGTTTGAACGTATCAATAAAAAGGCCTGCGACAGCAAATACATTGCTTGCGCAGACAAAATTTGTTGAGAATATTGGTGTTTAATCAGATAAAGAGCTAAAAATTGAAGTAACCCTTAACCGAGTGTTTCTTTACACACTTTAGTCGGTTAAGGGTTACTTCTGTTCACTCTTGATATCTAACATCGTTTTAACCTCTCTTTCGAAAACTCTGCAAAATTTTTGCTTCTTGAGATTCATTCACAAACTTTTCTTTTTTTTTACTTTCCCTGAAGCGAGAATCACTTTTAGTCTTGAATAAACTTCTTTTTCAAAAAATTCTGCCTTAACAGCTCTGCGGGTTTAGTATTCAGTTCAGATGCCTTAAATTAAATCTTTTTTGTTTAATTGAATTTTAAGTTAACACTTTCAGGCATTTACTGAAGTAACTCTATCCGTCTGTGAGCTAAGAAAGATTTACATGTACATCGGACTCACCTTTTCTTGAAATTTGAGTTCAGGATTTACCTGTACATTGGACTCACCCTTTCTTTGTCTAAATATTACCATAGTTTTTTAAGGTTTTCAATATGTAAAATTGTACAAAGTTACCATAAACCCTTTATTTATATCGCAGATTTTGTGTATTTGCACAATAAAAGTTTTTTGAAATTATTGACAAAAGGAATATTTTTTTGATATACTAATCATGTTGGGTGTTTAAAAGCCCGGCTTTTTTTATGTTTGTTATTGATTATTTGTTTTTATGAACGGTGTGATGTAGTGGAATTTAAAGTATATAACAAATTACCTGAAGAGGCAGAAAAACTTCGTATAAAAGTATTTGTTAACGAACAAGGTTTTTGTGAAGAGTTTGATGAAGCTGATGCTGCTGCAACGCATATAGTTTTATTTGATGACGGAAAGCCTGTTGCTACTTGCAGAATAGTTAAAGATGAAAAAGAAAATAAAATCATTTTAGGTAGGATTTGTGTTTTAAAAGAATGCAGAGGTAAAAATATTGGCTTTAAAATGCTTGATTTCGCTGCTGACTGTATTCGTGAAATGGGTGAAGAAGAAATTTATATTCACTCTCAGCTACAGGCAAAGGGCTTTTATGAAAAATGTGGATATAAGGCTTTTGGTGAAATTGAATACGAACAAGACTGCCCACATATCTGGATGAAAAAATCAATATAGGGTGAATGTTATGAAATACACAATTAATGGTGGTAATAAAAATTCAACAATAACGGTTAACGAGATAACAGAAAACAACGTTTTGTTTCTTCGTGTAAACGTTAAGTTAACACAGCCTGAAATCCCAGAAAGATTTTCAGTTGATTTTAAATTCAGTGCTTCAGATTGTGCATACACGTGGAATCCGGGTATGATGGATATTCACGGTCTTTATTTTGATTGGGGTAAAAAAACAATTAAATCGAGACTCGCTTCCTGGATGCCGTTGCAACAAATCATTTCAAGAAAAGGTAAAAACAAATTACTTATAGCTGTTTCGGATGTTGATACGCCTATTGAAATCGGTACAGGTATTTGTGAAGAAGATGCAACACTTAACTGTAGTGTTTCTTTCTTTACTTTGCCAACCACCCCTATAACAGAGTATACTGCAAAAATCAGAATTGATACCAGAGTATTGGAGTTTTACGACAGTATTTATGAAACGTCTTCCTGGTGGGAAACTGAATGTGGTTACGAGAGTGCTTTTGTACCCGATGGTGCAAAAGAGCCGGTAGATTCTTTGTGGTATAGCTTTCATCAGATGCTTGATAAAGATGAAATTATTAAAGAATGTAAAGCATCATACGATATTGGTATGAAAACAGTTATCATTGATGACGGTTGGCAGACCGATGACAATAACAGGGGCTATGCTTATTGTGGCGACTGGCAGGTTGCACCGAAGAAAATGGGTGATATGAAAGCTCTTGTAAATGATATACATAATATCGGTATGAAAATAATGCTCTGGTATTCCGTACCATTTATGGGTATTTACTGCGATAAATATAACGAGTTTAAAGATATGCTTCTTGACGGTTGCGGTGATGAAAAAACGTTCTTCGCCCTTGACCCGAGATATAAAAAGGTAAGAGAATACCTTGCAAATGTTTACGAAACTGCCGTAAGAGAATGGAATCTTGATGGCTTAAAGCTTGATTTTATAGACTCTTTTGTTTTAAAGGGGAAAGCATTAGAATATGATGAAAGACGTGACTATCAGTCATTAGAGGATGCTATTCACGCTCTTATGACAGACGTAAAAGAAAGACTTATAAGGATTAACCCTGATATTCTTATAGAATTCCGTCAGTCTTACGTTGGTCCGTCTATAAGAAAATACGGTAATATGCTCCGTGTTGGTGACTGTCCGTGCGATATTCTGAAAAATAGGTTTAACGTTGTAAATCTTCGTTTGACTTCAGGTAAAACAGCTGTTCATTCCGATATGATAATGTGGAATATTAATGATACTGTAGAAAATGCTGCATTGCAGTTTACAAGCATTTTATATAGTGTGCCACAAATTTCTATGAGAGTAGATAAGCTTCCCGAAAGCCACTATAAAATGCTAAAATACTATATTTCATTCTGGAATGAGTGGAAAAAGGTGCTTTTAGACGGAAAGCTATCTGCAACAAACCCTGAATGTGAATACAGCTTAGTCTGTGCTGAGCTTGAAAACAAGACAGTTTTCACTGCGTATTCTGACAGAGTTATTCCTGTAAAAACAAAAGAAACCGTTGCAGTAAATGCAACGGCAGAAGAAAGCCTTATAATTAAAAATGCAAAAGGCAAAAAATATAGGGTTGTAAACTGTATGGGTGAAGATATTTCAAGTGGTGTAATCAAAGACGATTTACAAGAAATTTCTGTTAATACTGCAGGGATGATATTTATATCTTAAAAAAATAACACTCCGTATCAATCAGATACGGAGTGTTTCGTTTATTAAAGGTTATAATACTTATCAAATTCAGCAGGTGTAGGAATCTTTGCCATCTCAGCAAGCTCAGCACGTTTTGATTTGATAAAGTTTTTAATAAGCTCTTCGGGGAATACGCCACCTGCAGTAAGGTAGTCGTGATCACTTTCAAGAGCATCAAGTGCTGCATCAAGTGATGTGGGTAAGCCCTGAAGCTTTGCTTTTTCTTCTTCAGGAAGATTGAAAAGGTTAAAGTCGTAGGGACCCCAACCGTTTGCATGGGGATCTATTTTGTTTTTAACACCGTCAAGACCTGCCATAAGAATAGCTGCAAAGCAGAAGTAGGGGTTACATGTAGCATCAGGGTTACGAAGCTCGAAACGACGTTTTTCAGGTGCTTTTGCGTAAGCAGGGATACGGATAACTGCACTACGGTTAGATGTTGCATAACCAACTGTAACAGGAGCTTCAAAGCCGGGAATTAAACGTTTGAAAGAGTTTGTGCTTGGGTTTGTAAGTGCACAAAGTGAACTGATGTGTTTAAGAAGACCACCCATAAAGTAATGAGCAGTTTCGCTAAGGTTTGCATAACCGTTATCATCAGAGAAAACAGGCTTACCATCTTTAAGAAGAAGCATATGAACGTGCATACCACTACCTGCTTCACCGTAAATAGGTTTAGGCATAAATGTAGCAGTTTTGCCATATTTAAGAGCTGTGTTACGGATAATGTATTTTATCCACATTGTTGCGTCAGCCATTGTAGACATTTTGCCAAGCTGTGGTTCAATTTCAAACTGACCTGATGCAGCAACCTCGGGGTGATGATAGTTGATTTCGATACCTGCATCCGCCATATGCAAACACATTTCGCTACGGCATTCATATGTAACGTCAAAGGGTTTTGCTATATGATAGTTTTTCTGTTTAGGAACGATAACGCCGTTGCCTGCAACAGAGCTGTTCCAGTATGACTGCTGTGCATCAACGTCAGCACTGATATTGTCGGGTGAAACGTTCCAACCCACCTGATCGAAAAGATAGAATTCAAATTCG
>JAZOSL010000008.1:0-2346 GCA_045657085.1 Acutalibacteraceae bacterium
CTCTGTATTTTTCAAGAGATAATACATCTGAATATGGGTTGATACCTGCATCATCAAGCTGATCGTAAGTTAAAAGTGAGTTACCTACTTCGTCGCTTGGGTAGCTGAGCATAAGAACAACCTTCTTTGCACCCATTGCAATACCCTTAAGGCAGATTGCAAAGCGGTTTCTTGATAAAATCGGGAAAATAACACCGATTGTGCCACCGCCTAATTTTGCCTTAACATCTGCGGCAATATCTTCAACCTTTGCGTAGTTACCCTGTGCTCTTGCTACAATTGATTCTGTAAGAGCTACAACATCTCTGTCGCGAAGCTCAAAGCCTTCACTTTCAGCAGCTTCAATAACGCTGTTAACTGTAATTTCAACAAGGTTGTCGCCTTCTCTGATAATTGGACAACGAATACCTCTTGATACAGTACCGACTTTTCTTTCCATTTATATCACCACTTTATATAGTATACCAAAAAATTGGTTTTAAACAAACGAAATAACAAAAAAGTATGTGGACGGCTCTCAATCGAAAGCCGCCCTTTTTGAAATCTTATTTCATCATGCTGGCAACTTCGTCAGCAAAATTATCTTCTCTTTTTTCGAGACCTTCACCTTTTTCAAGACGAACGAAGCTAACAACCTTAATATCTGCACCTGTGTTTTTAGCAACCTGTGCAACATAGCCTGCTACTGTACCGTCGAAAAGGTCTGAACGAACGAATGCCTGCTCAAGAAGGCAGATTTCTTTAATCTGCTTTTTGATACGGCCTTCAACAGCACCTGCAAAGATTTTGTTTGTAATATATTCATCTTTACCTGCGATAGCAAGTGATGCAAGTGTAGCAACAGCTTCTTTTGAAATGAAGTTGAAGAGATAAGGACTCTTCTGATTTTCCTGGTAAGCAGCAACATCTTCATCACTGAAGAGATTTTCAGCAAGTGCTTTGTCGAAAAGAGCTGTAAGAATTGGTTTGGGAAGAGATTCAGGTTTATTGAGAGAGCTGTCAATTGTGATTGATTTCATTTTTGCAAGCTCATCTTCTGAAATAGATTCTTTACCAAGATATTCAGGACGCATAGCAGCAACCTGCATTGCGATATTTTTACCCATTGCAGTGAATTCAGCTTTATCACTGAGGTTTGTTTCGAATTTAACAGCAACACCAACTGCTCCACCACCGTGGATATAAGTTACAACGTCACCTTCGATGATTTCGAAACGACGGATTTTAAGGTTTTCACCAATAACAAGAATAAGGTCGTTAAGATTTTCTGTAACAGTTCTGTCAGAACCGATGAGTTTGAGTTCTGCAAGAGCTTCAACTGAAGCAGGTTTGTTAGCTGCAATTGTTTTAGCTACATTAAGACCAAATTCCTGGAATTTATCGTTTTTACCAACGAAGTCTGTTTCAGAGTTGATTTCAAGAAGAACTGTAACCTTTGCGTCTTCGTCTGTATAAGCAATGATTGCACCTTCAGCAGCGATTCTGCTAGCTTTCTTTTCAGAAGCTGCAAGTCCTCTTTCACGAAGAATTTCAAATGCTCTGTTCATATCACCGTCAGCTTCTGTAAGTGCTTTTTTACACTCCATCATACCAACGCCTGTTTGTTCTCTTAAGTTTTTAACATCCTGAGCTGTAAATGCCATAGGTGTTTCCTCCTTTATAAAGTTATCAAGCCGGAAAAATATTCCGGCTTATTAATTAACAAATTATTCTGCTGCTTCTTCTGCAACTTCTTCAGCTTCGTCTTTAGCGAGCATCTGTTCACCCTGACGACCTGCGATGATAGCGTCAGCCATAGCACCTGCAATAAGTTTTACTGCACGGATAGCATCGTCGTTACCGGGAATTACATAGTCGATTTCGTCGGGATCGCAGTTTGTATCAACGATAGCAACGATCGGAATACCGAGTTTCTTTGCTTCAAGAACTGCAATTCTTTCTTTTCTTGGGTCAACGATGAACATAGCAGCGGGCATCTTTTTCATTTCTGTGATACCGCCCATGAATTTTTCAAGCTTTTCTCTTTCAAGGTTGAGCTTGATAACTTCTTTTTTAGGAAGAAGATCAAATGTACCGTCAGCTTCCATAGCATTGAGCTGAGCAAGTCTTTTGATTCTCTTTGTGATTGTGTTGAAGTTAGTAAGCATACCACCGAGCCAACGAGCATTTACGTATGACATACCACAACGTTCAGCCTCTTCTTTAATAGAATCCTGAGCCTGTTTCTTTGTACCTACGAAAAGTACTTCGCCGCCATCCTGAGCGATCTGGTTGATGAAGGTGTAAGCCTCTTCAAGCTTCTTTACTGTCTTCTGAAGGTCGATGATATAAATACCATTTCTTTCT
>JAZOSL010000009.1:0-5771 GCA_045657085.1 Acutalibacteraceae bacterium
ATGTTAATTATATTATGAGAATCTGACGTTACTTCACAACGTTTATTAACACCAAATCCATAAACCCAAACAACACCGTTATCATCGGAAATTACAGGAATAAAATCACGTAATTCAAACGGTATATTTTCTTCGCAAAAAAGCTTTTTCAGAGATTTTGTAACATTTCGCTTACGTAAAGTGATTCTATCACCACTTAAACGGGTACGCAAAACCAAATCACCTGATATTTTATCGGAATCTATTAAATTCTCTGCTAATTTTTGGTTAAATTTTTTTGAACATTCGGTATACTCACCCGAAATAGCATAACCTGAAAATTCAACATCAAATGGTACAGATAATAAAACTTCAGCATTGTTATTTTCACTAAATGAAGCTTCAAAAAATCTCAATTTATTTTGCTTCACTTCAGCAAAGATGTTGCCTTTTATTTGTAAACGTCCACCTTTAGATAGCAATGAATAAATAAAAGAAATCTGTTTTCTTTCAAGCAAAATTGAAGAAAAATCGTTAAATGCTCGTAATATTACTTCTTTTGCCAAATATTCGTTTAACGATAATATATATTCAGCATCATAACAATTCACTTTAATCGCTGCCCTGTTATAAGCATCTGTAGTTAAATCCTGTAAGAACAAGTTAACTGATTCGCAATCACGGCAAAACTGAGTGATTTTATTAAGATAATCACTATTTAATTCTTCTAAAACAGGCAAAATATTGTGCCTTATTTTATTTCTTGTGTACTCGTCTGAAAGATTTGTGCTATCAGTTATAAACTGAAGACCATTTTCACTGCAATATCCTTCAATTTCTTCACGAGAACAATCTAACAAAGGTCTTATAATATTCTCTCGGAAATACGGAATACCACAGGCACCCTTTAATGACGACCCACGAGTTAAATTAAAAATCAAGGTTTCAGCATTATCGTTTGAGTTATGTGCTGTAGCAATTTTTGATTTCTGTGTACAGAAGCAGTTAAAAGCTTCATAACGTGCTTTTCTGCCTGTTTCTTCGAGAGATTCTTTGTTATTTTCTGATAATTCAGGACAATTAACACAAACCAACTTAAAAGGAACATTCAAATTATTACAGAAATTTTCAGCAAATACAGCATCTCGTTCAGCTTCTTCTCCCCTGATTCCGTGGTTTACGTGCACAGCAAGTAAAGAATACGAAAACTCATTTTTAAATTTATGTAATAAATGTAGCAGACATACTGAATCAGCACCACCGGATAAACCGACTACAACACAGTCAACGTCATCAAGCATTGAGTACAGCTTTACCGTTGAAAGAAATTTTTTTGATAAAATTTCAGTGTAATTACTCATCTCTATACTCCAAAGTTGAGAAAAGTGTATATTGAGCATCCCAATGAAGCTTAATTCTTTCAGTAGGACCATGTCTGTTTTTAGCAACATCAACATCAGCCTGAGTTAAGTCGATTTCATCAGGGTTTTGTGCACTACTTTTGTAGTAACCTTCACGGTAAAGCATCATAACAATATCTGCGTCCTGCTCAATTGAACCCGAATCACGAAGGTCAGAAAGCATAGGACGATTAGATGATTTACCATTCTTTTCAGGACCACGAGAAAGCTGACAACATACCACAACAGGAATTTTTAAATCTTTCGCAAGCATTTTTAAGCTACGGGTGATTTCAGTAACCTCTTGTACCCTATTCTCTTTCTTTTTTGCTGATTCCATAAGACCTAAATAGTCAATGATAATACAGTCAACGTCTTTTGCACGTTTGATTTTAGATTTAATTTCAGGAACAGTGATAGTAGAAGTATCATCAAAATACAAATTACATTTAGTTAACCTATCTGTTGCTTCGGCAAGTCGCATCCACTCATCAGGTGAAATATCACCGGAACGAAGTTTATTGCTTTCAACACGTGCTTCTGTTGACAAAACACGGGCTGCAAGCTGTTCGTTTGACATTTCAAGAGAGAAAAATACAACTTTTTTACCTGTCATACCAACATTTCTGCCAATATTTAAGGCAAAACTGGTTTTACCCATTGCAGGACGTGCACCGATAAGAATCAAGTCAGAACGGTTAAGACCCGACGTAATTTCATCCAACTTAGAGAAACCGGTTGGAATACCTTTAAACTCCTCAGCATTTTCAGACGAAATCTTAACAAGATTAGGATAAACTTCAGCAGAAATAACATCAATAAGACGTTGTAAAGAGCCTGTTGATTTACCCTTTCTGATATCGTAAATCTTTTGTTCTGCTGCATCAAGAAGCTTATCTGCATCAGCTCCACCATCGGTGGCTGAATCAATAGTTTCTCTTGAAATTGAAATAAGAGAACGCAGGAAATACTTTTCTCTGACGATTTTACAGTAGTTTTCAACGTTAGCAGCAGACGGTACTGTTTGTGCTATCTGAAAAAGGTAATCCTTATTAATTTGTGAATCTGAATTGCCTGAACTATTTAATTTATCAAGAATTGTTAAGGCATCTATCCTTGAACCTAAAGTGTCAAGAATCATAACTGCTTCCATAATCTCTCTATGTTGCGGAATATAGAAGTAATCGGGCTTAACCTGTGATAAAACAACAGTTACACACTCGGGATTAATTAAAATCGAACCGATGACAGCCTGTTCGGTTTCAAGGCTGTAAGGCATCGTAATACTGTCTAATGACAAGTTTTCGTTTTTAGCCATAATTAAAATCCTTTAAAAAAGTGATTATTCTTCAACAACCTGAACCTTAAAAGGAACAGTAACCTTTGGGTGAAGCTTAACTTCGACGTTATAAGTACCAAAAGTTTTAATATCTTCAACAGTGATTTTACGTTTATCAACTGTAATTTTAAACTGATTTGAAACAAGAGTTGCAATTTCTTTAGCAGTAACAGAACCGAAAAGTCTGCCGTTTGTACCACCCTTTGCCTTCATAACAATAGTTTTACCTTTTATTTTTTCGCCATTTTCCTGAGCAGCTTTTAATTCTTCGGCTGCTCTAAACTGTTCTGAAGACTGTTTATTTTTCATTTCAGAAATAAGCTGAGCATTCGCTTCAGCTGCAAGACCACGAGGGAAAAGAAAGTTTCTTGCATAACCATCTGAAACTGTAACCTTTTCTGTTTTTTTACCGAGTCCTTTAACATCGGCTTTTAAAATAACTTCCATTTGTATACCTCCGGAATAATTTATTTTGATGAATAATATTTTTCAATGGCACTTAAAAGTTTTTTATAAGCACCGTCTAAATTAACGTCTTTTAACTGAGCAGCTGCCATTGTGCTATGACCACCACCACCGAGATTCTCCATTATTAACTGCACGTTTTCTTCGCCTAAAGACCTGGCAGAAATCTGAACGAAATTTTCGCCGATATAAGAAAGCACAAATGAAGCCTTAACGCCTGAAATATTGAGCATTTCGTCTACAGCTTTAGCAGTTATAATTCTTAAATCAGGATTTTTACTTTCTGTTTTGGATATTACACAGTCACCCAAAGTAACTGCAGAACTAATAATTTCATTTTTCAGTGAAACCATATCTGAACTTGTTGCAAAAAGCTTTTTCACGAGAATTGTATCTGCATTATTTTCACGTAAAAAAGCAGCAGCAGAAAAGGTTCTTTGTGAAGTACGTAAAACAAAATCTTTAGTATCAAGCACGATACCTGAAAGCAATGAAGTTGAAATAATTGACGGAACCTTTTCCTGTAAAGTGGAATACTCAATAAGCTCGGCAACCATTTCACAAGAAGATGATGCTGACGGAGAATGATAGAATAAATCCGAATCATCAATATAGTCATCAGCTTTTCTGTGGTGGTCAACAATTATTTTCCCACCTGCTTTATCGTAAAGTTCGGGACATTCAAGTAAACTTTTACGATGTGCATCTACTACAAACAGTATTGTTTTGTCGTCACAGATTTCAATTGATTTATTAACATCGGTAAACTCTTCAAAGCCTTCGTTACGTGCAAGCTCAACAAGTGATTTAGCCAATGTTGTAGCCTCATCACAAACAACGTATGCAGGCACTCCGTTTGCTTCACAGAAGAATTGAAGACCCATTGCAGAGCCGATTGCATCATAATCAGAAAATTTATGACCAACAATAAGAGCCTTATCATATTTTTTTATCAGGGTTGAAATATTAGCAGCAGTCTGCCTAGGTGAAACACGTGAATTATCGTTAGTTCTGTTAGAAACGCCACCAAAATAAGTGTAACCATTATCGTCATAAACTGCTACCTGGTCGCCACCCCTACCGAGCGACATATCAAGAGCTTTTCTCGCCCAGGTTTCACAATCCTTTAAATTTTCACCCGTACCAACACCAATTGAAAGCGTTGCATTTACGGTTGTTGTACCTTGTTTGTAATTACGTACATCGTTAAGAATCGAAAACTTGTCCGAGCAAAGCTTATCGAGACATCTTTTTTCACCAACAACTAAAAAGTTGCCGTTACCGGTAATTTTAATTATAACATCTTCGTTTTTAAGCCATTTTTCGATTTTCGCTTCAATTCCACTGGTAACAAGGGCAAACTTACTGTCAGTAAGCTGACGCGAAAGCTGCTCTATATTATCAACAATAATATGCATTACAAACGGTCTTGAAAGCTTATATTCATCCTCAGTTTCTTTGTAATATGTATCATCAAAGAAATAAAAACAAAGCATCGGGTTAGACACACTTTTAATTTTCGTAATAAAAGCAGTGTATTTTCTGTCATCAAATTCAGCAGGTGAAAATGATATATCAGAATATTTTGTATATTTAAAATCAGGAATAAAATCTCGGATTGTTATTGTTCTGTTACCGTTTTTAACAATATTTTCCTGAAACAGATTATTATACCAGACAAGGTTACCGTGACTGTCACAAATAACACAAGGTAAAGGGAAGCTGTCAACAGCCGAAACCTTTTTACCTGAAAGAGATTTATTAACTTGTGAAACGTATTTCCTTGTGGCTTTTAGTGATAACGCAGCATAAAGTATATCAATAACAAGAATAAGCAAAAAGGCTGCTAAAAACACAAAGCCCATTTCGGTGTCAAAAATGAAACCGATTACAGAAAATATCAGTAGCAATATTGCGGCGAAAAAGCCTGCAGGATTTTGGTAAAAAAGGGCTAAAACTTTCATCTTCCCCCTCCTTTTCAAAAAAAATTATACTTCCAACAATATCGGCAGAATCATAGGACTGCGTTTTGTTTTTTCATACATAAGACGCGAAACCTCGTCACGTATTTTTACCGTCATGGCATTAACGTCAAAGCTATATGGCGGGAAGCTATCAATAACTCTCATTGAAACTCTAACAGCCTCATTCATCAAAAATTCAGCTTCTTTAACGTAAACAAAGCCTTTTGAAACAACTTCAGGACCACTTAAAAGCTCACCTGACGCACCATCAATAGTTGCAGCAACAATAATTATACCGTCCTGACCAAGATGCAAACGTTCTTTCATAACTCTTGCACCAACGTCACCAACACCATAACCGTCAACGTAAACCTTACCGTGAGCAACTGTACCCGAAACAGAAATATTTCTGTCACTAACTGAAATCTCAAAGCCGTTATCAGCGATAAGAATATTGTTTTTATCAATTCCTATACTTTCAGCAAGCTTAGCATGGTAACGTAAATGCTTCTGTTCACCATGAACAGGAATAAAATACTTTGGCTTTACAAGAGAAAGCATTAATTTAAGTTCTTCCTGACAGGCATGACCCGAAACATGAACGTCATACATTTTTTCATAAAT
>JAZOSL010000010.1:0-9319 GCA_045657085.1 Acutalibacteraceae bacterium
TTTTTTAAAGTAACCGTCATAAGCCAATATATTAAGCCTGAAACCACAAAACCAGTTATAAATCCCCCGGTGGCATCAAACAAACTACCAACGCCACCCCTAAAACCTGCAAAAACAGGTAACCCTACTGAGCCTATAAAAATATAAAGCAATACTGACAGAGTGCCTTTTTTACCACCTAAAAGGTAAAATGAGCAAAACACTGCAAAAAGTTGCATTGTAAACGGCACGGTAAAGGGAATATATAGCAACGAGCATACTGCAATAACTGCAGCAAAAAGCGATATAAGAACAACATCTTTTAAATTGTTTCTCAATGATGTTTTTGTTGTTTTATCGTTCAAATCTGTTCACCCTGTTAAAGAGTAGCATACTTACAGTGTATTGTCAATTTTTAACAGTAGACATAAAAATAATAACTAATAAATCGAAAGAAGGAAAAATATGGACATTTTTACTGATTTAGGTTCAAAGATTATAAGTATCTTTGATGCCGTATTAGGAATGGATTTCACATCTGAAATTCTTCCTATGCTTGTAATGTGGGCGATTGGCGGTCTTCTTATTTACCTTGCTATTGCAAAGGATATGGAGCCTACACTTCTTTTACCCATGGGCTTTGGTACAATTCTCGTAAACTTACCCCTTGCACTTGTTGAAGGTGTTATTTCAGAACATGGTGCAATTGAAGTGCTTTATAATGCCGGTGTTGCTAACGAGCTTTTCCCGTTACTATTATTTATTGGTATCGGTGCTATGATTGACTTCGGTCCACTTCTTGCAAACCCTAAGCTTATGATTTTCGGTGCAGCTGCACAGTTTGGTATATTCTTTACTCTTTCTGTTGCTTCACTTTTCTTCCCTATAAACGAAGCTGCTTCAATTGCTATTATCGGTGCTGCAGACGGTCCTACATCTATTTTCGTTGCTACTGCACTTGATTCACAATACATTGGTGCTATTATTGTTGCCGCTTATTCATATATGGCACTTGTTCCAATTGTTCAGCCCCCTGTTATTAAGCTTCTTACAACTAAAAAAGAACGTTGCATCCGTATGAAATACGAAGGCAAATCAGTTTCTAAAACAACAAGAATACTTTTCCCAATTATTGTTTCAATAATTGCAGGTGTTGTTTCACCTCAATCAGCAGTTCTTATTGGTTTCCTTATGTTCGGTAACCTTATAAGAGAATGTGGTGTGCTTGACTCTCTTTCAGAAACTGCACAAAAAGTTCTTGCAAACCTTATTACTATCCTTCTTGGTATTACAGTTGCAAGAAATATGAATGCAGATGCTTTCTTAACTTGGGAAACTGCTCTTATTCTCGGACTTGGTCTTGTAGCGTTCATTTTTGACACTGCCGGTGGTGTTCTTTTCGCAAAATTCTTAAACCTTTTCCTTCCCGAAGGAAAAAAATTCAATCCTATGATTGGTGCTGCAGGTATTTCTGCTTTCCCAATGTCATCTCGTGTTGTTCATAAGCTCGGACTTCAGGAAGATAACCAAAACTTCCTTCTTATGCACGCAACAGGTGTTAACGTTTCAGGTCAGGTTGCCTCTGTTATTGCAGGTGGTATGATTTTGAAATTCTTCGGTTAATTGAGAAAGGAGAAAATTATTATGTTTAATATGCTTTTAAAGGCTGTCCCCACAGAAGCTGCAGGTGAAGTTGCAAAACTTGGTTTTTCAACTGAATATATAAGCGAAGCTCTCCTTTGCTCTCTTGCAGGTATGGTTGGTATATTTGTTGTTGTTGGTATTATAATTTTAAGTGTAACCATTCTTAACAAATTAGGTTCACGCCCTAAAACAAAAGAAGATAAATAACAATTAAACTTATAAAAACAAAGGTACTATCAATATTTTGATAGTGCCTTTTGCTTTTATGCACATAAAGTTTTTTTAATTTTTATTAAAGTTGATACTTGTAATTGTTTTTTATAAGTAATACAATATATATTAACTTATTATGTGTGGGCGATCTTCACATATTAAAGAATCAGGAGTGGAGTGATTTTTTTGGCAAAACCAAATAAAAACCCCTTGTGGCAGACCACCAACAAGGAACGTAAAAGCTATTACGTTTATTTCTGTGGTCAGAATATGATTTACACTCTTGTAACATCATTCTTAACAGCAGCCTTGCTTTTCCAAGGCCTTGATGTTACAAAAGCAGCAGGTATCACTTTAATTATTAAAATCTGGGACGCTGTTAATGATGCTATCTTCGGAGCTATCTTTGACAAAGTTCGTTTCAAAAGTGGTAAAAAATTCATACCTTGGTTAAAGCTTTCTCTTTTTGCAATCCCTCTTTCAACAGTATTGCTTTTCTCAATGCCGAAAGACGGTAGCGAAGCCTTTAAATTAGCTTGGTATGCTATTACATATATGCTTTGGGATACTGCTTATACTCTTTGCGATGTTCCGATTTACGGTATGGTTACCGCAATGACCGAAAGAGTTGACGAAAGAACTGCTTTACAGTCATACAAAAGTATCTGGGGTGGTTTAGGCTCAGGTATTTCAACAGTTATTGCAACCATACTTGTTGGTGAAGGTGTTGGCCTTGATTACAGCATTGTTTCTATAGTAGTTGCTATAGGTGCTCTTGCTACAATGTTCCCCATCTGTAAATTTGGTGTTGAACGTTGTGGTGGCGAAGTTGATGAAAGCTTCACTGTTAGAAAGATGTTTAAATATCTTTTCTCAAACAAAAACCTTCTTCTTTATTACTTCGGTTACTTCTTCAATAGTTCATTGAACATAATGAATGCACTTAACCTTTTCGTATCATTCTATCTTTTCGAAAACTCAATGTTCAGTATGGTAGTTATGGTACTTTCTGCATTACCTATGCTTGTGTTTGCAGCACTTGTTCCAAAATTTGTTGCAAAATACGACAAGATGAAAATTTATCTCTCTTGTGCAGTACTTACAGTTGTTCTCAGTGTCGTTATGTGGCTCATCGGCTACAGCAATATGATTCTCTTTATCGTACTTTGTGTTATCCGTGCTATTCCACAGGGAGTTATGGGTGTTATGGTATTTATGTTCACACCTGACTGTGCAGAATACGGTAAATTTAAAACAGGTATTGAAGCAAAAGGTATTACATTTGCTATTCAAACATTTATGGTTAAACTTACGGGTGCTGTTTCTTCTGCCCTTTCACTCTTCCTTTTGGGTGTTATCGGTTGGAAAGATGTTTCACAGGCAGAAAACTTCGAACAGCTTAAAACTCTTGGTATTACTCAAACTCCCGAGACACTTGAAGGCTTATGGTTCATCTTCATAATGGTTCCTGCTATCGGTGTTGCTCTTGGTGCTATTTGTTGGATGTTGTACAGATTAAACGACCACGATGTTCAGCTTATGACAGAAGCAAACAATGGCAAAATCACCCGTGAAGAAGCTATTGCTCAAATGAAAAATCCAAAAGAATTTTTAAAAAGCAAATATAATTAAAGAAAGGTGGTTACTATGAGAAGAACAAAAAAATTCATATCCGTAATTTGTGTTGTTGCACTTCTTGCAGGAATTCTTTCAACAGGCGTTTATGCTGCAACTGCTGAACGTGATTACACAATTATAAGCCCTTATGCAGATGTTAACTGGTCATGGAATCAGTACAAAGCTGATCTTCACACACATACAACTGCTTCTGACGGTCGTAGTTCACTTAAAGAAATGATTGAAATCAACTACGATTATGGTTTTGATATTTATGCAACTTCTGACCATGGTCTTACAAGCTACAGCTGGACAGAACAACAGGTTATCCCCGCTCTTAAGGTTTTCGTTGATATGAGAAACCCTAATACAGAAATGGTTGCCCTTGAGGCATCAGGCGGTCTTACCTTTGAAGGTGTGCCCTATCAGGTTGTTACTGAAAATGGTGGCGATTACTACTTCCAGGAAACAACTCCCGACCACAAAATGCTTCGCGTACCTTACGCAAACGAGCAGAACCCCAGTTCACTTAACAATGCTCATGTAAACACTTGGTTTGCTGATTATGGTAATGGTGTTCTTGGTGGTACAAGCGACTACGAAACACCCATTAAAGCAGTTCACGAAATGGGCGGTCTTTCAGTTATTAACCATCCCGGCGAATACACATACGCCCGTGACGAGGACACTACAGCAGATGCATATGACTACAGTGATCCAATGTACAAATATTACATTGATAAATTCACAAGCCTTCTTGCTACGTATGATTCTTGCTTAGGTATTGATATCAACAGTAAGGGTGACTCAAGAACACGTTTCGACAGAAAGCTTTGGGACATTCTTCTTATGAATCTTGCTCCTTCAGGCAGAAACGTTTTCGCTATTGCTACAAGTGATGCTCATAGCACTGATGCTGCATACACCGGCTATACAGAAATGCTTATGCCTGAACAAACAGTTGATGCTCTTTACACATCAATGAAAACAGGTGCTTTCTTCCCATCAAGCAAATGCTTAGGTAACCACGAAGAGCTTGCAGAAATTGCAAACTATCTTCTTGCTAATGCAAACGGTAATGTAGAAGCAGTTGCTATTGCAAATGACATTCTTGAAAGACAAAAAACAGATTACAATGCAAAATACGAAGCTCCCCTTGATGTGGATGCTCCTGTTATCAATTCTTTAATTGTTGACAATGATGACGATACCATAACACTTAATGTAACTGATGACCTTTGCATTCGTTGGATTGCTGACGGCAAAACAATTGCTTATGGTGCTTCTATTGACCTTGACGATTATTCAGACGAAATCAGCAGTTATGTAAGAGCTGAAGTTTTCGGTGTTGGTGGTATCGCTTATACACAGGCTCTTCTTCTTGAATATGAAAATGCTCCCGAAGCTGAAGCAAAAGACTTCACAGATTTCGGATGGATTTTGAGCTTTATTCCTGATACCCTCGTAAAGCTTCTTGGTTCTATGGAATTCTTTAAAGTTCTTTGGGAAGCTCTCAACTGATAAAAACCTTTGAAAATTACGACTGTTCTTTTATAGAACAGTCGTTTTTCTTTTAGTTTTTTATTGTATTCTTTTTTTACTTATGATAAAATGAATTAAATATTGATTAAAGGGGTTTAAGATATGAATGCTATCATAACCGTTGTAGGTAAAGACAAGGTCGGTATTATTGCCGGTGTTTGTGTTGCCCTCCAAAAAATCAACGTAAATATTCTTGATATCAGCCAGACTGTTCTTCAGAATATGTTCACAATGAATATGCTTGTTGATATTAAAAACGCTAATGTTGACTACGCTCAGATTGTTGAAGCACTTGACAAAGAAGGTCAACGTTTAGGTGTAAGTATCCGTATTCAAAAAGAAGAAATTTTTGATGCTATGCACAAAATCTGAGGTGTACTATGATCAATCAGCACGAAATAATTGAAACTCTTAATATGATTGATAATCAGCATCTTGATATCCGCACTATTACTATGGGTATTTCTTTAAGAGACTGTGCTCATCCCGATGCTAAAATCTGTGCACAGAAGATGTATGATAAAATCACAAAATATGCAGAAAATCTTGTGAAAACAGGTGAAGACCTTGAACGCGAGATGGGCATACCGATTATTAACAAAAGAATTTCTGTAACACCTATCGCTATTGCTGCAGAAAGCTGTGAAACAGAAGATTACACTATCTTTGCAAAAGCACTTGATAATGCTGCAAAAGAGTGTGGTGTTAACTTTATAGGTGGCTTTAGTTCCCTTGTTCAGAAAGGCTTTACTATTGGCGACAGACGTCTTATAAATTCTATACCTGAAGCTCTTGCCTGTACCGATTTTGTATGTTCATCTGTTAACGTTGGTTCTACAAGAGCCGGTATAAACATGGATGCAGTAAGGCTCATGGGGCAAACAATAAAAAGAACTGCAGAAATTACTAAAGACCGTGATGGCTTTGGCTGTGCAAAGCTTGTTGTTTTTTGTAACGCAGTAGAAGATAACCCCTTTATGGCAGGTGCTTTCCATGGTGTTGGTGAACCTGAATGCGCTATAAACGTTGGCGTTTCAGGCCCTGGTGTTGTTTATAATGCCCTTAAAGGTATAAAAGGTGAACCCTTTGACGTTGTTGCTGAAACTATAAAGAAAACAGCATTTAAAATTACAAGAATGGGTCAGCTTATTGCTTGTGAAGCATCAAAAAGACTTGGCGCAGAATTTGGTATAGTTGACCTCAGCCTTGCCCCCACACCTGCAACAGGTGACTCTGTAGCAAGAATACTTGAAGAAATTGGTGTTGAAGTTTGTGGTACCCATGGTACAACTGCTGCACTCGCCCTTCTTAACGATGCAGTTAAAAAAGGTGGAGTTATGGCATCATCAAGTGTCGGTGGTCTTTCAGGTGCATTTATCCCCGTTTCTGAAGATGAAGGCATGATTGCTGCTGCAGAAAAAGGCACTCTCACCCTTGATAAATTAGAGGCTATGACTTGCGTTTGCTCTGTTGGTCTTGATATGATAGCCGTCCCCGGTGATACTTCTGCCGAAACAATTTCAGCAATTATTGCTGACGAAGCTGCTATTGGTATGATAAACAATAAAACAACTGCTGTAAGAATTATACCTGCCCCCGGTAAAACGATAGGTGATTCAATTGAAATGGGTGGTCTTTTAGGAACAGCTCCGGTAATGCCCGTTCACAACGAAAGCAGTTTTGATTTTATAGCAAGAGGTGGCAGAATCCCTGCTCCCCTTAACAGTCTTAAGAACTAAATCAGGGTGAAAGGAAGTTTTCCAAATGAAATATTGTAACGAACATTTTTTAGAAGTTGAAAAAAGATTAGGTCTTCCCGAGGAAGCTAAAGAACTTTTTGAAAAAATTGCAAACAAAATTGAAAAGAGCGATTTGTTTTCAAAGAGATTTGATAAGGTTATAAATGAATATATGTACCCACAGGCACATGAATTCGGAAAAGCAATGGATGAGCTTGAAAAAATCGCTTTTTTCCATCATGTAAACCGATATTCTCTTCAATTTGTTTTCTTGTTGGTTTGTAGCGAAATTATGCACGATCGTTATAAAGAAGCAGGTCTTAGTGACGAGCTTTTCTGGGATTCAATGAAAGACCTTAAATATAAATTTGACGAATGTGTTGATTGTAAAGGCAAATACGGCACTTTCGTTGGTGGTTGGTTTGACGGCTTCTATAAGCTTAACCGTTTCGCACTCGGTAGATTCCAGTTCGAATATTCAACATTCGGCAGAGACGATTACACATCATCTTGTGGTATCACAATCAAAAAGGGCGACAGAACAATCGGCTTCCATATCCCTTCTTCGGGTGTTTCACTTACAGATGACGTAAGACTTGATTCATATAAGAGAGCTTACGAATTCTTTAAGGATGCTCGAAGAGAAGACGGACTTATGATTTTTGAGTGTGGCTCATGGCTCCTTTACGAAGGTCACAGAGATTTCCTTAATCCGAAATCTAACGTTCTTAAATTTATGGATGACTTCGAAATTATCGAAAGCACCACAAAGGATAAATTTAACGACGCTTGGAGAATTATGGGTAAATACGGATATATGTCTCCTAAAAAATGGCCCACAGACAACTCTTTAAGAAAAGCATTTAAAGACCACGTCTTAAGTGGTGGTAAAACAGGTAGCGGTCACGGAATCATCGTATTCGACGGCGAGAAAATTTTGAAATAAGGTTAATATATAAAAAGAAGGATAGTATATCACCCGATATACTATCCTTTAATTTTTTATTCATCACTTATAATAAGCGTTGGATTTTTGTTGTGGTTTGTGATTTTTTCATCCCCGAAGGCGTATCAGAATACGTCGAGTGGGGAAATTACAACGTTCTCAAAATTCCCTGAATCGTAGTAAGCAATGGTTTTCGCTACAGATGGTGAATTTGCGAGGTGACGGCGTATGAGATACGCCGAAAAACAACTCAAACTCTCAAAAACCATATACAACGGTAGTAAGCAGTGGATTTTTGATGTAGTTTGTGATTTTTTCATCCCCGAAGGCGTATCAAGATACGTCGAGTGGGTGAAAAATCGCAAAATACACAAAAAGACACGCTTAATACATTCCGCCACCTTGTGCTGCTGCCATAGCCGCTGCACTTGCAGCTGCGTCTGCTGCAGGATCAGGCTTATCTGTTACAAGGCTTTCTGTTGTAAGAACCATAGCTGCAACAGAAGATGCGTTCTGAAGTGCTGAACGTGTAACCTTAGTGGGGTCAAGAATACCTGCTTCTGCCATATCTGTATATTCTTCAGTAGCAAAGTTGAAGCCGTAGCCTGCTTTACCTGAACGAAGAATACCATCTATAATTACAGAGCCTTCGAGACCTGCATTTGCTGCAATCTGACGAACAGGCTCTTCAATAGCCTTACGAACAATCTTAGCACCTGTTTTTTCATCTGCATCTTCAAGTGATGCGATAAAGCTGTCAAGGGCAGGAATTGCATTAAGAAGTGCAACACCACCACCTGCAACGTAGCCTTCTTCAACGGCTGCTTTTGTTGCTGCAAGAGCATCTTCAATACGAAGCTTCATTTCTTTCATTTCTGTTTCAGTTGCAGCACCAACACGGATAACTGCTACACCACCTGCAAGCTTTGCAAGTCTTTCCTGAAGCTTTTCTCTGTCGAAATCAGATGTTGTTGTTTCAATCTGAGATTTAATCTGTGTAACTCTTGCAGCAATCTCGTTTGCATCGCCTGCACCATCAACAATTATTGTTTCTTCTTTAGAAATTTTTATCTGACGAGCTCTACCAAGCTGTGAAACGTTTGCTTCTTTAAGGTCGAGACCTAATTCTTCTGTAATTACTTCGCCACCTGTAAGAATTGCAATATCACGAAGCATTTCTTTTCTTCTGTCACCAAAGCCAGGAGCTTTTACACCTACACAGGTAAATGTACCACGAAGCTTATTAACAAGAAGTGTTGCAAGAGCTTCGCCTTCGATATCTTCTGCAACAATAACAAGCTTTTTACCTGCCTGAACAATTTTTTCAAGAAGAGGAAGAATTTCTTGGATATTTGAAATCTTTTTGTCTGTAATAAGAATGAAGGGATCGTCTATAACTGCTTCCATCTTATCGGTATCTGTTACCATATAAGGTGAAATATAGCCACGATCAAACTGCATACCTTCAACAACGTCACAGCTTGTTCCAGCAGTTTTGCTTTCTTCAACTGTAATAACACCGTCTGCAGTAACCTTTTCCATTGCTTCTGCAATAAGGTTACCAACATTTTCGTCTGCAGCAGAAATTGTTGCGATTCTTGCAATATCACTTGTTTTTTCAACAGGTTTTGAGTTTGCT
>JAZOSL010000011.1:0-14965 GCA_045657085.1 Acutalibacteraceae bacterium
CACCGAAAACAGTACCTAAAGTAACACCTAAAATAGCAGCAGCTGCTGCAAAAGCATATACAATTGCTTTGTCGGCATCTGTTTCAATAACTTTACCGAACACCTGGCCACTTGCAGCTATTTCTTTTTCGGCATAAGCAATAACGCCACGGGAAAGAACGAGACCAAAAATAAGCTTGCCTAAGGATTCAATAACCTGAGATATGGCTGTGGGGTACATATTTCTCAGACCCTCGTAATAGCCACGGTAAGTACTCATAATACAACAGAAAAGAATAGACGGAGCAATTGCCCACACACTATAAATAGCATACGGTGAGCCTACAGAAGTAACGTAAGGCTTTGATGCTAAAAATAATGCCAGCATACCTACAAGACCTAAAGCCAAGAATAACGGGAAGGTTATTTTATGAACCTGCTTTACGTCACGGTATTTACCTAACGCAGTATTTTTTGAAACAATTGTTGAAACTGCAACAGGAAGACCTGCCATTGAAATAGCATATATAGGTGTATAAATGTTATAAGCAGATGCAAAATAACCTCTACCTAACGAGCCTATAATACTTGTTAACGGAATTTTATAAATAGCACCGATAACTTTAACTAAGGCTGTGGCTATGACGAGAACCATAGCTCCACCTAACATACTTTGTTTTTTACTGTTTTTGTCAGCCATTTTCATGCTCCTTTCCAATAAATTCCCTTAAAAGTGAATCTGCTGGTACTACCGACGAATTTATTGTGGGGAATTTGTTAAGGTTTCTTATTAACCTTTGTGATTCTTTATAAAACTCAGAGTCTTTTTTAACGTCTGATAAAAGTTCTATCGCCATATCCTTTAAAATACAGGTTTCATAAAGGTGAATGGTGTTTATTTTTATATCTGCATTTTCTTTAAACGGGAAAAGATATGCATCTTCACCATACCTTACTGTTATCCACATTTTAAAGGTTTCTTCAACAGAATTGCCCCTGAACTTATAATCTCTTACAAGACGCCTTATAAATCTCATATTACGTTTATTAAGAATGATATTTTTATCTTTATCGTATATACGAGAAGAAACGTTTATATATATCTTTAAAAGTCTTTCGCCCGGTATATGTCCCGTAATTACCGGGTTAAGAGCGTGGAGACCTTCAACTATTATAACATCGGAAGATTCCATTTTAAGAGTGTTGTACTTACTCTTTCTTTCACCTGTTAAAAAATCAAATTCAGGAATCTGTGCTTCGCCTTCTTTTAAAAGCTTATTCATTGTTTTTTCAAACAACGTAATATCAAGGGCATCTACTGTTTCGTAGTCAGGTGTACCATCGGGAAATCTTGGCGAATCACAGTTATTCAAATAAAAATCATCAAGTGAAATTGTATGGCAAACAACGTTATAAAAGCTTAATGCCTCTCTCAGTTTCTTTGCAGTTGTTGTTTTTCCTGCTGAGCTTGGTCCTGCAAGCATAACTATTGTTTTTTCATCACTTGTGGCAATATCTTTGGCAATTTTTTGTATTTTTCTGTTATATTTTCTTTCACATTCTTTGCAAAAGCTTTCAGGTGTTTTTGCCTTTTCAACAATATATTCAAGAGTATTGTTTATGTTAGCCATTTACTCACCGCCTGATTTTTGTGTTTACATATTATTGTATTCTTCAAAAAATGAAGTCATACGCATTTTTTTGTCAAGCAACAATGAAAAACGCGATATGTATTCAAAAGGATATTTAAAATTGAAAATTCTTTCAATAACACTGCCATCGTTAGTACGAAGCTTTGTTACTGCACCTGCACCTACTGAAAAAATACTCTGACACTCTTCCATCATAAGTATATTATAAATACCTTCTTTACCTTCCTTGCACCAACCTACATTTTCAAGGTTGCCTAAGGATTTGCTTTGACGGTACATATAATAAGGCTTATAGCCGTTTTCGGTAAGTGCCTTCTGAGCATACGAGAGCATATTATTGATACCTGCATCCTTAACACTGTGACTTTCATTTTCAGTAACAATAAAAGATGATGTTTTCAATGCAAGTGTATGTACGGTAATATTATCGGGGTTTAATTCAATAGCTTTATCAACACTGTTTTTAAAGCCTTCAAAATCATCAGTAGGAAGACCTGCAATAAGGTCCATATTTATACTGTCAAAACCGATTTTCCTTGCTAAAAGATATTTTTCTTCTGTAAGTGAAGACGTATGTCGTCTGCCGATTTCTTTTAAAACACTATCAGAAAAGGTTTGTGGATTAATACTTATTCTGCCTACGTTATGTTTCTTTAAAACTCGCAGCTTTTCTTCGGATACCGTATCGGGTCTGCCGGCTTCAACTGTATATTCGATACAAGAAGAAAGATCGAAGCAATTTTCTATTTCAGTAAGTATTCTGTCTAAATCATCTGCTTCAAGTGTTGTTGGTGTGCCACCACCCCAATACACGCTTGTAAGCTTTAATTTATTTTCTTTCACCTTTTCGGCTGTGAATTTTATTTCTTCACATAGCTTATCAACGTAATCTGGTACAAGGTCTTTCGCTTTTTGTGAATCTATTGAATGCGAAACAAAAGAACAATAACTGCATCTTGACGGGCAAAAAGGAATACTTACGTATAAGCTGAAGGTGTTATCCCCTGCTTTTTCTATTATCTTTAACTCTGTTTTTGCTACTTCTAATGCAAGATTTGCTTTTTCTTCGGACACTCTGAATGTGTTTAAAAACCAACTGTATGCTTCTTGTTCACTACAAACTAAAAGCTTGTTCATTAAAAGCTTTGATGGTCTTACACCGGTTAGGATTCCCCATTTTGGTGTGAATGAACACATTTCGCAAAGAAGCTCGTATGCAAGTAAAAGTAACTCTCTTTCTTCGTCTTCACAAAGTTCTTTTTTTATTTCTTTCTCTTTCTTTTTTGTTTTACCGTTAAGAGAAAGCACTGCCGTAAGCTTAAGGATCTCATCACCATCTGTTCTTGTGAGAAGATAATCACCGTTGTCACTTGTAAATTCATACAGCTCGTTGAATTTAACCAAAGGAAAAAACAGTCTTAAAAGCTTTTCGGCTTCATATCTGTACGTGTGATTAATACAATATAAATTCATCTTAAATACATATTGGTTTTAAGTTCTCTGCCAATAGTTGTGCTTTCACCGTGACCTGTATGCACAATATATTTTTCAGGAAACTTTTTTATTTTATCAAGAGTTTTCATTAAAACAGAATACTCGCCACCATAAAGGTCTGTTCTGCCTATACTGCCACAAAAAAGCGTATCCCCACTGAACATAATTCCTTCGTTTTTTAAAACGTAAAGCACTCCACCGGGTGTGTGACCCGGGGCATATGCAACTGAAATCTCAATATCTGAAAGCTTAAGAACATCACCGTCTGATAAACTTAAATCTGCATAACAAGGAGAATAAGGGAAACCGAAATAATTTGCCATATTCAGATTACTGTCTGAAAGAAAAGGTGCATCTTCTTTACCTATACAGATTTTTGCATCGGGATATTCTGATTTTACCCCGGCAACACCTGATACGTGATCAAAATGGCTGTGAGTACAAAGGATATATTTTAATTCTTTAATTCCTGCTTCAGCTATGGCTTTTTTAATATAAACATTATATTCACCGGGGTCTATAACTGCTCCGATTCCTGTTTTTTCATCACAAAGAATAAAACAATTCGCACCTACTGCACCTGCAGGAACACACTTTATAAACATCAGATACTTCCTTTTAATTTTTTCTCCAGATATCTGTATCAAAACAAATCGTAACAGGTCCGTCATTTATAAGTGATACTTTCATATCTGCTGCAAATATACCTGTTTCAACTCTTCTGACACCGTTGTTTTTTAATAACTTACAATATAATTCATATAAGCGTTTTGCATTTTCAGGCTCTTCACTATTCGTAAATGAAGGTCTGTTGCCTTTTTTGCAATCAGCACAAAGGGTAAACTGAGATATTACAAGAGCATCTCCGTCAATGTCGATAACAGATTTATTCATTTTGCCGTTTTCATCTTCAAAAACTCTTAAAGAAGCTGTTTTTGCTGCAAGAAGTTCAGCTTCTTTTTCAGTATCGCCTTTAACAACGCCCAAAAGAATCATATATCCCTTTGACGAGTTGCCTACAACTTTGCCGTCAACACTTACTGAGCTTTCAAGCACTCTTTGAATTACTGCTTTCATGCATTACCACTCCTGGATACATTGTTTACACCTTTGATTGTTTTAAGCTTCGATATAACAATATTGAGAAAATCTGTGCTTTTAACGGTTATTGTAAGATAAACGTAATCTTTGCCGTTTTTATCCTGACGGGCATTTACAGCGTTTATCATAACCTTCATATCTGCAAGAATTGTTGCAATATCAGCCATAAGAGCAACTCGGCTTTCACATTCAAGGGCAAGACTTGCTTTAAATTCTTTGATTTTATTGCCTGTGAGCCAACGGGCACTTACCCATCTTTCAGGCTCTTCGCAACTGGTTATATCTTCAGGCACATTAGTACAATCTCGTTTATGAATAGAAACACCGTGACCACGTGTAATAAAACCAATAATTTCATCACCGGGAATGGGTGCACAGCAACGTGAAAGCTTTATAAGACAACTGTCAATACCTTCAACAGAAACGCCTTCACCAACTGCATGCTTTGTCGACTTGCTTGACTCAGTAACTTTAATTTTTTCAGGCTGCTGAGCTGCAGCAATACGATGATATTCATCTCTTATAAACGGAATAACACGGGAAATAGGTATTCCGCCATAACCTATTGCTGCATAAAAATCCTCTACCGATCCACAATGCTGACGATCTGCAAGAGTTTCGATAAGAGCTTCATATTCTTCATCTGTAAAACGCATTTTATTACGTTTTATTTCTCTTTCAAGCTCTGTTCTTCCTTCAACAATATTTTCGTCACGTCGTTCTTTCTTGAACCACGCACGGATTTTTGTTTTAGCACTGCTTGTTTTTACAATATTAAGCCAGTCCCTTGAAGGACCTTTACCGGGCTGTGATGAAGTGAGAACTTCAACAATTTCACCCGTCTGAACTTTGTAATCAAGGGGTACTATTCTGCCCCCTACCTTTGCACCCACCATTTTTGTACCTACGGCTGAGTGAATAGCATAAGCAAAGTCAATAACAGTTGCACCCATAGGTAAGTTTATAACGTCACCTTTGGGAGTAAAAACGAAAACTTCTTCAGGAACAAGATCGCTTTTAATTGTTGTAACAATATCCTTAACGTCATCTGCTTCCTGCTGTGTTTCAAGAAGCTGTCTTATCCATGTAAGACGTTCTTCAAACTTCTGTGTACCGTTAAGGCCTAATTTATATTTCCAATGAGCTGCGATACCGTATTCGGCAGTTTTATGCATATCCCACGTTCTTATCTGCACTTCAAAGGGAATACCTGCTTTACCGATAACGGTTGTGTGAAGTGACTGATACATATTAGGCTTAGGTGTTGAAATATAGTCCTTGAATCTGCCGGGAATAGGTGTAAACATATCGTGAATGATACCTAAACAGTCGTAACATTCGATAGTGTTGTTTACAATTATTCTTACTGCGTATATATCATATATTTCGTCAAAGTTTCTGTTTTGCATATACATCTTTCTGTATATGCCGTGAACACTTTTAATTCTACCTTCAAGCTTGGCTTCAGGTACAACTTCCTGAACTCTTTCTTTTATCTGTTTCTTGATTGTTTCAAGAAACTCCTTGTGAGATTTACCCTGACTTGCAAGAGCATCTTCAATTTCCTTATATGCAATAGGGTCAAGATAACTTATCGCCTTATCTTCAAGCTCTTCTTTTATTGCCCTGATACCTAAACGGTGTGCAATAGGGGCATAAATTTCAAGAGTTTCCAAAGCTTTGTCTCGCCTTTTCTGAGGTGAAACAAAGTTAAGAGTACGGATATTATGAAGTCTGTCGGCAAGCTTGATAATAATAACTCGTATATCTTCAGACATAGCAAGAAGCATTTTTCTTACGTTTTCTGCCTGTTGCTCTTCTTTATCTTTAATATCAAGTGGCACTTTACCTAATTTGGTAAGCCCGTCAACAAGATGTGCAATATCTTCACCGAACTCTTTTGAAACCTCTTCAAGAGTTATATCGGTATCTTCAACAGTATCGTGCAACATAGCTGCTGCTACGGACTGGTAATCCATTCCGTAATCAAGAACTATCTTAGCAACGGCGACCGGATGGATGATATACGGTTCACCTGAAGAACGCTTCTGACCGTCGTGCTGACGGTTTGCAATTTCAAATGCTTTATCAATAATTGCTGCTTCTTTACTATCAAAAAGCTCTGCTGCTTGTTCTCTCAGCTCATCATACATAAGCTCTACTGACATATTTTCACCCATTCAAGTCACCTCCCTTTTCACATAGATTATATTTTATTCTGATGCTCTTTTGAAAATTTCAGAATTCTCAAGAGCTGATTTGACGTTTTCTTCAGGTAAAATATATTTACCCTCATTGTAAACAAGTATTCCTAATTCACAGAAAACGTCCAGTGCTATCTGACAAGCACCTGTTTTTTCAAATGGTAAACCTAACCTGTAACAAAGGATTTCAGGAGAATGCTTCCATCCGTTGTTTGCTTTTACGTAACGGTAAACGTTACTGCAAAGCTCTCTGTTTACAGAAAGGTTATGTTTATTATCTTCTGTAAGTTGTGACGTAATACAAAAATCTTCGTATGCACGGAAGGACTCTACAACCATTTCATCTGAAGACGTGCTTAATTTTATTGCTTTAACCTGAATGTTAACCTGTGCCTTGCCTTGATATTCGCCAAGGCTGAGTTTAACTGCCACGTCAACCTTATCGCCGATATTAAAAGAAAATTCTTCTTGAGTTACTGAAAACACAATAACTGTTACAGACGTGTTTTTTCTTCTTAATACAAGCCTTAAATGCTTACCTGCACCAACAGGTTGAATACCTGTAAGCTCCATATTATAAAGTCCGAATAACGGTTGCGGATTTTCAGCACCAAATGGTTCAAGAATATTTATTGATGATAATAAATCAACATTTATTGAAACAGGATTGATTTTACAATCAATATTCAGAACAGGCACTGCCATATCACCCTGCATAGCAAACTCGTTTATTTTTTCTCTGAACAAATCAATTTTATCACTATCGACCGTAAGCCCTGCTGCAAGAACGTGACCACCGTATTGAACCAAAACATCAGAACAATATGCTAATGCATCATAAAGACAAAAGCCGTCTATACTTCTTCCACTACCCTTGGCAACATCACCATTTTTTGAGATTACAATACATGGCTTGCCGTATTTTTCGGTAAGACGTGAAGCAACAATACCTATAACACCCTGATGCCATCCTTCACCCTCAACAACAATAACACGACTGTATTTTATTTCGGGATGGCTTTCAATAAACTCTACTGCTGCCTCAGAAATCTTTGTTTCTGTAACCTGCCTCTGAGCATTTGCCTGAGATATTTCTTCGGCAATTTCTTTTGCTTCTGATTCATTTTCACTTAAAAGAAGCTTTATTGCTCTTTCAGCCGATCCCATTCTGCCTGCAGCATTTATCCGTGGTGCTATTTTATATGCAATGCTTGCAGAATCAATATTATCTGCACCACCACTTATTTCTAAAAGTGCAGCAAGCCCTTTTCTTAACGTGCCTTCCTGAAGAGCTGCATTTATCAGAGCTATGCCTGTTCTTACAATTATTCTGTTTTCACCCTTTAGTGAAACAATATCTGCTATTGTACCTACGGTTACTAAATCACCGTATTTTTCTAACACGTCGTAATCTTCGCCGTTTTCAATAGCACATACAAGCTTGAAGGCAACACCCACACCAGCCCAGTCAGAAAATTCACATAAAGAATCTTCCCTGTGTGGGTCAACTACTGCTACTGCATCAGGTAAAACATCACCTACACGGTGATGGTCAGTTATAACAACGTCAATACCGATAGTTTTCGCATGGTTAATTTCTTCAATAGCACTTATACCGTTATCGACGGTAATAATAAGTGACGTACCTCTTGTTTTAAGAAGCTCTATTGCTTCAAAACTCATACCGTAGCCTTCACCCTCACGGTCGGGTATGTAATAATCAACATTGGCACCTTTTGAGCAAAGGTATGAATACAACAACGCAGTTGACGTAACACCATCTGCATCATAATCACCGAAAACAGTAATTTTCTCACCATCTTCAAGAGCCTTATTGATTCTTTCCACAGCCTTTTCCATATCGGGAAGCGTATACGCGTCCAGAAGGTCAGTATCGTACAAAAAGCTTTCAACTTCAAAGTCATCTGTCATTCCACGAGAGCACAGCAAATATGCCGCAAAAGGATCCACACCGCAATTCTCAGCAAGAGTTGCAGCAAGGTCCCTGTCGCAATCGGAAACGACCCATTTTTTTCGATTCAAAAATATCACCCGATTATAATTTTACATAATACAGTATAACACAATACAATTATATTTGCAACGAAACTGAGAAAATTAACAATATTGTAACCTCTTGATTTTAAAAGAAAAAACACCACTTACACATTATTTTTCTGATAAAAATTAAAAACCTGTTGGTTAAAAACACCAACAGGTTTTTATCAAATTTATTAGGTCTTATACTCTTTCAACTGTGATAGTAACTGTTTCGCCGTTAATATCCCATTCTTTTGAAAGCTCACCTTTTTCACCGTCTGCAATTGAGTCAGCAAGAACAACTGTTGAAATAGCTGTTTCGTTATTCTTTGCAATTTCAAGAATTTTAGCATTACCTGTGAGAGTAACGTTAATTCTGTCCATAACGTTGAAGTCTGAATCTTTTCTCATTGTCTGAATCTTACTGATAAGCTCTTTTACAAAGCCTTCTTCAATAAGCTCGGGTGTAAGCTCTGTATCAAGAGCAACGGTAACACCTCTGTCAGAAACTGTGAACACGCCTTCCTTCTGCTTTGTTTCAAGAAGAATATCCTCTGTTAAGAGTTCAACTTCGCCACTTGCGAGAGAAAGAACGATTTTACCTTCTGCATCAAGAGTTGCTTTTGCAGCTGATTCAAGATTTGAAAGGGCTTCTCTGATTTCGCCTAACTGTTTACCGTATTTAGGACCAACTGTTTTAAGCTGTGGTTTAAATACGTATGAAACGAAGCTGCTTGCATCTTCAACGAAATCTACGTTTTTAATGTTAAGCTCTTCCCTTATAATATCAATGAAATAACCTTCAACCTTTTTATCGCACTGTACGTACATTGTATTAAGTGGCTGACGGTTTTTAATGTTTGAACCGTTTCTTGCAGCTCTACCAAGAACAACGATGTTAACAACCTCATCCATATTCTTTTCAAGTTCAACATCAATGAGGTCTTCTCTTACTTCAGGATAGAAGCAAAGATGAACACTTTCAGGAGCTGTTTTATCTACATTACAAACAAGGTTTCTGTAGATTGATTCTGCCATAAAGGGAATCATCGGAGCTGCTGTTTTTGCAGTAGTTACAAGAGCAGTATAAAGAGTCATATATGCTGCAACTTTATCTTCTGTAATGCCCTGTACCCAATAACGTTCTCTGCCTCGACGAACGTACCAGTTACTCATTTCGTCTGTAAATTCCTGAAGAGCCTTTGCAGCCTCGGGAATACGGTAATTTGCAAGGTTATCGTCAACGGTTTTTACCATTGAATTAAGCTTTGAAAGAAGCCATTTATCCATTACGGTAAGCTTGCAATCGTCAAGGTTGTATTTTGTGGGATCAAATTTATCAATATTTGCATAAAGAACATAGAAAGCATAAGTATTCCAAAGAGTGCTCATAAACTTTCTCTGACCTTCAACAACAGCTTTCCCGTGAAAACGGTTAGGAAGCCAGGGTGCTGAGTTAGTATAGAAATACCAACGGATAGCATCTGCACCGTAGCTCTGAAGAGCATCAAAGGGGTCAACTGCATTACCCTTTGATTTACTCATCTTCTGACCATTTTCATCCTGAACGTGACCGAGAACGATAACGTTTTTGTAAGGTGCTTTATTAAAAATAAGAGTTGAAATAGCAAGAAGTGAATAGAACCAACCTCTTGTCTGGTCAACTGCCTCTGAAATAAAGTCTGCAGGGAACTGACTTTCGAAAAGCTCTTTGTTTTCGAAAGGATAGTGGTGCTGAGCAAACGGCATAGCACCTGAGTCAAACCAACAGTCAATAACCTCGGGAACACGATGCATTTCTTTGCCACAATCGGGACATTTTAAAGTAACTGCATCAATGAAGGGTCTGTGAAGCTCAATTTCATCAGGACAATTGTCACTCATTGATTTAAGCTCTTCAATAGAACCGATAGAATGACGGCAGCCACACTCACATTCCCAGATGTTAAGTGGTGTACCCCAATAACGGTTACGTGAAATACCCCAGTCCTGAACGTTCTGGAGCCAGTCACCGAAACGGCCTTTACCAATGCTTTCGGGAATCCAGTTTATTGTGTTGTTGTTTCTGATAAGGTCATCTTTAACCTCTGTCATCTTGATAAACCAAGATTCTCTTGCATAGTAAATAAGAGGGGTGTTACATCTCCAGCAATGGGGATATTCATGCTCAAATTTAGGTGCATCAAAAAGAAGTCCGGCTTTTTCAAGGTCAACAAGAACAAGTGGATCTGCATTTTTTACAAATGTACCAACGTAGGGTGTAGGCTCTGTCATCTCACCTTTACCGTCAACGAGCTGAACAAAAGGAAGGTCATATCTTCTGCCAACCTTTGCGTCATCCTCACCGAATGCAGGTGCAATATGAACGATACCTGTACCGTCTGTCATTGTAACATAGCTGTCTGCTGTGATAAAGAATGCCTTTTTATTCTGTTTTTCGCAGATAGGCTTAACGTAGTCAAAAAGAGGCTCATATTCTTTATGCTCAAGGTCAATACCCTTGTAGCTTTCAAGAATTTCGTATGCAGGTGCATCTTCTGTTGCAAGTTTGCCTAAAACTTTGTCAAGAAGAGCTTCTGCCATATAATATGTGTAACCGTCTGCTGCTTTAACCTTGCAATATGTGTCAACAGGGTTAACGCAAAGTGCTACGTTTGAAGGAAGAGTCCAGGGTGTAGTTGTCCATGCAAGGAAATATGCATCTT
Organism: Acutalibacteraceae bacterium; assembly: GCA_045657085.1. Lineage (GTDB taxonomy): Bacteria > Bacillota > Clostridia > Oscillospirales > Acutalibacteraceae > DTU089. Next base: position 11,176 of record JAZOSL010000011.1, read on the forward strand.
CACCAACAACCTTGAAACGTACAACAGCTGAACGTTCTTTAACAAGCTTATAGCCCTGAGCAACCTCGTGAGAAGAAAGTGGTGTACCACAACGGGGGCAATAAGGAACGATTTTGAAGCCTTTGTAAAGAAGATTTTTTTCATAAATCTGCTTTAATGCCCACCACTCTGACTCAATAAAGTCATTGTGATATGTTACATAAGGTTTATCCATATCTGCCCAGAAACCAACTGTGAATGAGAAATCCTCCCACATTCCTTTGTATTTCCAAACACTTTCTTTACAATGGTCAATAAAGGGTTCAAGACCGTATTCTTCAATCTGTTCTTTACCGTCAAGACCAAGAAGCTTTTCAACTTCAAGCTCAACAGGAAGACCGTGAGTATCCCAACCTGCTTTTCTGGGTACCATACAACCTTTCATTGTACGGTAACGGGGAATCATATCTTTAATAACACGGGTAAGAACGTGACCGATATGAGGCTTACCGTTTGCTGTAGGGGGACCATCATAGAACACGTAAGGTGTTCCGTCTTTTCTTTCTTCAATACTTTTCTCGAAGATTTTTTGATCTCGCCAGAATTTTTCGATTTTCTTTTCCTGTTCAACAAAATTTACGTTGGGGGAAATAGGTTCGTACATAACTTTACCTCCAAATTATAATCAAAAAATAAAAGCCTTCGCCCTGTAAATACAGGACAAAGACACGCTTTGTAACCACCCATAATTTACACGTACCGTCATACGCTTCTCTTGTAACGGTGAGAATCCGGAGAGGCTTACTTATTTTCAGCCCTCGGCTCAGAAGTGATATTCGACATCTTTTCACCATACCGACCTTACACCATCATCGGCTCGCTTAAACGGACGAAAAGAGCTACTGTCTTCGTCAATGCCTTTTCATACGCAGATTATAATATCACGAAATTTTCAATAATGCAAGTGTTTTACCATTTATTGTATATATGATATTAAAAATGACCGACAATTTTAAAAGTTATTCTTTACATATTGGCAATATTAAGCTATAATGGATATTTGTAAAAATATGTATTTGCGTGTTATTGTGGTTAATATTTTATTATCGCAATAATTGAAAATCCAATATTGAAAGGAATATATTTATGCTTCAATTTGAAGAATTAAGACTTGAACTTCTCTCTTACGAGGATAAACTTAAAGACCTTGCAGAAGCATTAGGCCTTGAAAAAATGAAATCCGAGGTTGCAGAGCTTGAAGCAGAAAGTGCAAAAGACGGTTTCTGGGATGATATTCAGAAATCACAAAAAATAACACAGCATATGGCAGGACTTAAAAATAAAATTCAGGCTTATGTTGACCTTAACGGTGTTTTTGACGACACTCTTACACTTATTGAGCTTGCAAACGAAGAAGAGGACGAAAGTCTTTTTGATGAATGCAGAGAAAGCGTTGACAGCTTTGTTGCTTCTCTTGACGCAATGACACTTTCAACACTTCTTACAGGCGAATACGACAAGAACAATGCTATTCTTACATTCCATGCAGGTGCAGGCGGAACAGAAGCCCAGGACTGGGCACAGATGCTTTTCCGTATGTATAACCGTTGGGGTGAGCGTCACGGATTTAAGGTTTCAACACTTGACTACCTTGACGGTGATGAAGCAGGTCTTAAATCTGCAGTTATTCTTATTGAAGGTGAAAACGCTTACGGATATATGAAAAGCGAGAGTGGTATCCACCGTCTTGTTCGTGTTTCTCCCTTTGATGCTTCAGGAAGAAGACACACTTCCTTCGCATCTCTTGAAGTTATGCCGGAAATTGATGACAGTATCGAAGTTGAAATCGCACCCGAAGATATTAAAATGGACGTTTACCGTTCATCAGGTGCAGGTGGACAGAAGGTTAACAAAACTTCTTCCGCTGTTCGTCTTACTCATATACCCACAGGTATTGTATGCTCTTGTCAGGTTGAACGTAGCCAGCATCAGAACCGTGAAGTTGCTATGAGAATGCTTAAGTCAAAGCTTATTGAAATTAAAGAACGTGAGCATCTTGATAAAATCAGTGATATCAAGGGCGTTCAGAAAGAAATTGCCTGGGGTAGCCAGATCCGTTCTTACGTATTTATGCCCTACACTCTCGCAAAAGACCACAGAACAAGCTTTGAAAACGGTAATATCAATGCAGTTATGGACGGCGACATTGACGGCTTCATAAACGCTTATCTTAAAATGCAGGCAAATCAGGAATAATTATGGATATCAAAGAAGAATCTTTAAAAAAGCACTACGAATGGAACGGCAAAATCGAGGTTGTTGCCCGTTGCCCAGTTGAAACAAGGGAAGATATGTCCTTGGCGTATACCCCCGGTGTTGCAGAAGCTTGTCTTGTTATAAAAAATGATGTAAATAAATCTTTTGAGTTAACAAGACGAAACAACCTTGTTGCAGTTGTTACTGACGGTACTGCTGTTTTAGGCCTTGGTGATATCGGCCCCGAAGCAGGTATGCCCGTTATGGAAGGTAAATGTGCACTTTTCAAAAAATTTGCAGATGTTGATGCCTTTCCCCTTTGCGTAAAATCAAAAGACGTTGATGAAATAGTCAGAACTATTTATCTTCTTTCAGGCAGCTTCGGTGGAATAAATCTTGAAGATATTTCAGCACCGAGATGCTTTGAAATTGAGAAAAAATTAAAAGAAATCTGTGATATACCGATTTTCCATGACGATCAGCACGGTACAGCAGTTGTCGTTCTTGCAGGTGTACTTAACGCATTGAGAGTTGTTGGTAAAAACATAAGCAACGTTAAAATTGTTGTTAACGGTCTTGGTGCTGCAGGTACTGCTATTTCAAAAATGCTTATCGCTGCAGGTGCAAAGAACATGGTGCTTGTTGATAAACGTGGTATTATTGACGAAAACGACCAGCTTTTAGGCGAAGAAAGACAAAAACTTGCTAAAATAACAAACCCTGAAGGAATTACAGGTGGTCTTAAAGAAGCAATTGAAAACGCTGACGTTTTTGTTGGTGTTTCTGCCCCGAATATTCTTTCAGAGGAAATGGTAAAAACAATGAATAAAGATGCTATTGTTTTTGCTATGGCTAACCCTACACCTGAGATTATGCCTGATAAAGCAAAAAATGCAGGTGCAAGAATTGTTGGTACGGGTCGTTCGGATTTCCCCAATCAGATAAACAACGTGCTTGTTTTCCCCGGTATTTTCAGAGGTGCTCTTGATTGTGGTGCAACTGCAATTACAGAAGAAATGAAGCTTGCAGCAGCATATGCCCTTGCAAACCATATACCCGAAAACGAGCTTAACGAAGAAAACGTTATCCCATCAGCTTTAGACAGAAGTGTTGCTTTTGAAATTGCAGAAGCAGTAAAAAAAGCTGCTGTTGAAAACGGAAACATACGATAAAATAAAAGGTCTGCGATACACTAGTGTGTTTCGCAGACCATTTGTTTTTTACGGATTATAGGGAAATACAGGCATCAGTTCAAGTTTAAACTGATTTATTCTGTGCATTCGGTCAATTTTTGCTTTTATTTCCTTATCTTCACATACACCTTCACGGATATATCTGTCAAGGGTAGCATAAGTAAAGCCTAAATTGTCTTCATCTGTTTTACCACAAAGACCGTCAATCGGCACTTTATCTACAAACATAGATGGTAAGCCTAAAGCTCTGCCGATTTCTTTTACTTCCTGAACGGTAAGCTTTGCAAGTGGTGAAAAATCACCTGCACTGTCACCATAACGTGTAGAATATCCAACCCAGTCTTCCGAAAGGTTACATGTGT
>JAZOSL010000012.1:0-13811 GCA_045657085.1 Acutalibacteraceae bacterium
CCGGTAATGAATTTTCAATCTGTTTTGTATCTACACAATACGAAATTCGTACAAAACCTTCGCAACCAAAATCATCGCTAGGAACAAGAAGTAATTCAAACTTCTTTGCTCTTTCATAGAATTTGAAAGCATCTTCTTCAAGAGTTTTTACAAACATATAGAAAGCACCGTCAGGTTTAATAACAGTGTAACCAATATCGGTAAGTCCATCATAAAGAAGTTTTCTGTTTTTCTCGTAGATACTGATATCTGCAGTATCATTAAGACACTGTGCAATTGTATACTGCATAAGACTAGGTGCACAAACAAAGCCTAAAGCTCGACCCGAACCACAAACTGCAGCATAGACGTCACCTGCATCTTTCATTGTTGGTGAAACAAAGATATATCCTATTCTTTCACCGGGAAGAGAAAGTGCTTTGCTATAAGAATAGCAGACAAAGGAGTTGTCATAGTAACAAGGAATATAAGGAACCTTTTCACCGGTGAAAACAAGCTCTCTGTATGGCTCATCAGAAATAAGGAAAATTTCTTTGTTATATTCTTTTTGTTTTTCTTTAAGTAAATCGGTGAGTTTTATAATATCTTTTTCAGGAACAATGACACCTGATGGGTTGTTAGGTGAATTGATAATAATAGCTTTTGTATTTTTATTAATTGCCTTGGAAAGTGCTTCAAAATCAATTTGCAAATCTTCTTTTTTACAAGGTACTACAACAAACTTCGCACCTGCTTGTTCGGCAAAAACTCTATATTCGGGAAAAAAAGGTGCAAAAGCAATAACTTCATCACCGGGTTCAATAATTGCATTAAGTGTAACTGTAAGTGAAGCTGCAGCACCACAAGTCATATATATCAAACCTGCAGTTGCATCAACACCAAACTTGCTTTTAATGTTTTCGGCAATAGCAGTTCTTACGTTCATATCGCCGGGGCCTGAAGTATAACCATGAAGAATCTCTGCAGGAGTTTCAGCAATAAGCTTATTAATAACGTCTGTAACCTTTTGTGGAGCCGGTACACTGGGATTACCGAGACTGAAGTCATATACGTTTTCGGCGCCTATTTCTGCTTTACGTTTTTTTCCGTATTCAAAAATCTCACGGATTATTGAGCTTTTTTTACCAAGCTGCATCATTTTTTCTGAAATCATAATATTAAAACCTCCAAATAAAAAATCCGCAAACTAATATGCCTTAAAAAGCATAGCAGAATGCGGACTGTCTATATCACTTAAATTACAATTAATTGTAATTACGAGCAGTGTACAGACAATCCTTAGTAAAGTAATAAAATCGATTAAAACTAAGATACATCTGTAACACCTCACTCAAATATTATGTGGTAATTCTACACCTGTACTTTTTATTTGTCAATATATATATATGGAAAAATTATAATTGAAAATTTCAATGCACATTATCTGTTTTCGTGTTTTTCAACTATTTCTGCAAAACCATAAATCAAAGCAGAAATAAGACGTGCAAAAATCAACATAATTGCAACAACACAAATAATCGGAAATGCAAGAATTGAAATCATTTCAACACTGACATAAGCTATGCAAACAATAACACCTACAACGGCCGCTACAAGTGTTATAAAAACATTTACTATAAATATAATTATTGAAAAACGTTTTAAGGTTGCAGAACAACATTTAAAAAACTGAAAATCAAATTCTTTTGAATTGTTTTTTCCGGCAGTATTTTCAGTAGCAATTGTTTTATTTTCTTCCATAATTACTCCTTATTTCCAACCTTCGTTAGAAAGACCACCGGTAACAACTTCAATATATCCTCTGGTAGCTGCTGCGGTTGTTGTAGTATTAAGAGGTGCTGAAGGAACTGTAGTTTTGTTGTTTGAAGCAGTAGTTTTGTCATTAGCAACTGTTGTTTTGTTGTTTGAAGCAGTTGTTTTGTCATTAGCAGCAGTTGTTTTATTATTAACTGCTTCTGTTGCCTTTTCATCAGTTGCATCTTCTTTTGCGTATGATGTTTTAATTTCTAACACTCCGTTATTCCAACCGTATTCATAAACCTTAACATCATCAGAAGAATAAACTGTATGAGTTGCAGGATCTACTGAAAGATTTTTGAGAGCAGAAATTGAAACTGAGTGTTCAAACTTATTTGATGTTGCATTATAAAGCCAACAATAAGCAACTACATTACCATCAACTTTGCCTACGCCCATATAAAAGTCAATAACACCGTCAAAGTTCATATCCATAAACTTAAAGTTGTTCTTTGCAAATTCAAAGTCGATTTCAAAGCCTTTTTTACTAGGATAACCAAGCTTTTGGAAAACTTCGTCACCTTTCTTTATTAAAATATATTCATCTTCTAAAGAAACCGTAAGCTCTTCACCGTTGAGAACACCTGTTTGCACGGGTTTAGCGGTTGTTTCAGGTGCAGTTGTTGTTGTATCGTCTTCAGTATTATTACCACAAGCAGCAAAGCATGTAATAATAAGTGCCACAGCAACGATAACAGAACATAACGCGATAATTTTTTTCATAAATAATCCTCCAATGATTAAAAAATAACTCCTTCATCATTTAAAGCTTTTTTCAAAGCTTCAATATCAGAAATTTTAAAGACGTGACCCTTCATACCGTAGTTCTTAGCACCCTCGATATTTGCAGGCATATCGTCAATGAAGAAACATTCTTCAGGCTTTAAAGAAAACTTATTGCAAAAAGCTTCATATATTTCTTTTTGTGGTTTTCTTAATTTGTAAAGGGCAGATATAAAAAAGCCATCCATTAAAGTTAAAGACGGTATATTTAAGTAATTATCAAACACACGAGGTGTTGCATTTGATAAAAGGTAAACGGGATAACCTGCAGCCTTTATTTGTTTAATAAAATCGTACATCTGCGGAAAAGGTGGCATATACGGATAAAAATCGTTTATCATTTCTTTTATTAACCCCCGTGTTTCTTCAGGGATTTTAGGAAGAACCATTTCGATAGCATCATCTGAACGAAGAAGACCACCATCAAGATCATTCCAAATAGGATTCTTAAAAACCTCCCGATTTAAAACCTCGTGATATTTTTCAGAAAAATATTCATTCAGAGTTTTTTGAAAGTTGAAATCAATTAAAACTCCACCCATATCGAAAACTATATTTTTAACCACCAAATCACCTGCCCCACATTTTTACTATACAATTATACCATTATTTAAAAAATTTTCAATAATATTATAATAAATTCAAAAAATTACCTTTAAAAATTTTTTATTTGTGTTATACTGTTGATATATTTTTCTAAAGGGTGATAAAAATGAAAGTTACAGTATTAAAAACAGCTGAAGAAATTGGTGTTGCAGTTGCAAAAATCTTTACAGATGCAGTAAAAAACAACCCAGATTGCATTTTAGGTCTCGCAACAGGTGCTTCCCCCATTCCTACATACAACAACATTATTAAAACTCACAAAGAAGAAGGCGTTTCTTTTAAAGGTGTAAAAACCTATAACCTTGACGAATATTGCGATCTTCCAAAGTCCGACAAAAACAGCTATTACACATTTATGCACGAACAGCTCTTTAACGGTCTTGATATCCTTGAAGAAAATGTTCATTTTCTTGATGGTAATGCTGCTGATACTGAAGCAGAATGTAAGAGATATGACAGCGAAATCAACGAAGCCGGTGGAATTGATGTTCAGCTTCTTGGTATCGGTAACAATGCACATATCGGTTTTAATGAACCTGCTGATGCATTCACAGACGGTTCTTTTAAAGTAAAACTTACAGACAGCACAATTGAAGCTAACAAGATTTACTTTGATGAAAACCCAATGCCACATTATGCACTTACAATGGGTGTTAACCAGATTATGTCTGCAAAGAAAATTGTTCTTATTGCAACAGGTCCTAAAAAAGCAGAAGCTATTCGCAATATGATTAAAGGTGAGGTTACACCTCAGGTTCCTGCATCAATCTTACAACAGCACGATGATGTTGAAATCTTCCTTGATGAAGCAGCTGCTTCTCTTCTTTAATTTTTAATTAAACGAAAGCGTCCGGAATTCCCGGACGCTTTTTTTATTCAAGTTCAAGCGCATCAACAAGCAAAGAAAATACTTGTGGCAAAGTATTTGCACAATCAGTTGGAAGCATTGAAAACTCGGTAAACTTTTCTTTTAAAATATCAGCTGAAAGACCATGAACAAAAGCTCCAAGCACGGCAGCTGAAAACATAATATTTTTCATTGACGGATACAAACCGGCAATAATACCGGCAAGTAAATCCCCTGCACCACCTTTTGAAAGACCTGTGTTACCCGTTGTGTTAATATAAAGGTTAGTGCAATCCTTGTCGCAGACAAGCGTTTCATGACCTTTCAAAAGCAAATTAACTTTATATTTTGCACAAAAGTCAAAAACAGTGCCTTCTCTGTCATTTTCAATATCTATTATAGATTTTTTGATAAGACGACTCATTTCACCGGGATGTGGGGTTAATAAAATTTCTGTTTTTGCGTTTAATAAAACTTCAACTGAATCAGAAATACAATTCAAACCATCTGCATCTATAATCAAAGGCTTTTCAGCTTTTAGAACTAAATCTTTAACAAGCTTTTTTGTATCTTCGGTAACACCGATACCACAGCCAATTACTGTAACGTCACTTTTATTAACAACTTCCAGTAATCTATCTATATTATCATACGTTAAATAACCGTCGCCATCACATTTAAGCGGGAAAAATAAATTCTCGGTAAGGCGAGACGTTAATGAACTGTATAAGCATTCAGGAAAACAAAGTGTAACAAGTCCTGCCCCACTCCTTAAAGCTCCCATAGTGGCTAGGTAACAACAGCCACCCATATTTTTACTTCCACAAATTAAAGTAATTTTACCAAAAGAACCTTTATTAGAAAAAGGGTCTCTTTCAGGTAGCATTAAAGCTGCACGGTTAATATCCATAGAAAATTTATAAATCAAGTAAACACCCCATCGGATAAAAGAATTGTTTAATTGAATTATACTATCGATGATATTAACAGTCAATAACCTGAAAGAGACCCTTAACTTATTATATGATCAAGAAGCTATTTTTATGTCATAAACATTTGAAGATTTATTTAAAGTTGAAAGCATTTCTTCATAAGCTGATACGTCAACTTTAACGACATTGTTTGCTGTGTTTTTATGTGCCAACTTATCTTTAAGTGTATAAACACATGATAAAACGAATGCTTTGGCATATTTATATACTTTTCTTTCGAATCTGATTAAATCTTTTTCGTGATAAACACCGTAACATAAAAGAGCTATTGCTGATAATTCTAAAATAACTTTTACTATTGAAAATAATGTCATAATTTTTACCTCCGAACAAAACACGAACATTTGTTTTTGTGATTTCATTATAGCATTATTTTTCCAAATGTCAACACAAATGTTCTATTTTTTATCGTTTTCTAGTACGTTTTTAAGGTCTTTCAGGTGTTTTTTGTCGTTTTATATTAAATTTAGCTTGTTTTTTATAAAAAAATTATGTTTTAACAAGAATTTTTCAACTGCATTTGTTCACGTAATGTTCGTCACTTGTTCGGCAAAATCAGAAAAATATACTTTTTTGTGAAAATTTAAAATAGGTATTTATATTTCTTAAATAATATAGTATAATAATTTAAATATGTACAAATCAAATATTTATAAGGACGAAAAAATATGTTTGTTGATAAGGCTAAAATAAAAATTATAGCAGGTAATGGTGGTAATGGTGCTGTTGCCTTTCATAGAGAAAAGTTTGTTAATGCCGGTGGACCTGACGGTGGTGATGGTGGCAGAGGTGGAAACATAGTATTTCAGGTCGATGACAATCTTTCTACCCTTTCAGACTTCAGATACAAAAGAAAATACAAAGCACAGAACGGTGAAAACGGTCGTGGCTCCCGTTGTAACGGCAAACGTGGTGAAGATTTAATAATTAAAGTCCCACGTGGTACCGTTATAAGAGAAAACGAAACAGGCTTTATTATGGCTGATATGAGCGAAGAGGAAACCTTTGTTGCTGCTAAGGGTGGTAAAGGTGGTTGGGGTAACCCTCACTTTGCTACTGCTACAAGACAAGTTCCACGTTTTGCTAAAGACGGTGCTCCCGGTGAAGAATGGGAAGTAACACTTGAATTAAAGTTATTGGCAGACGTAGGTCTTATCGGTTTCCCTAACGTTGGTAAATCGACCCTTATTTCTGTTGTAAGTGAAGCTAAACCGATAATTGCTGATTATCATTTTACTACCCTTATTCCTGTTCCCGGTGTTGTCAGAATGGGACCTGAAAACAGCTTTGTTATGGCTGATATCCCAGGTATTATCGAAGGTGCAAGTGACGGTGTTGGTTTAGGTCACGAATTTTTACGTCACATTGAACGTTGCAGACTTCTTGTTCACGTTGTAGACGTTGCAGGTAGCGAAGGAAGAAATCCAATTGAAGATTTTGAAGCTATCAATAGTGAACTACAAAAATACAACGAAGATCTTACAAAATACCCACAGATAGTTGCAGGTAACAAAATTGACCTTGCAACCGACGAACAAAGAGAAGATTTCAGAAACTATATAACAGATAAGGGATTACAATATTTTGAAATTATTGCTCCTATTGCAGAAGGTACACAGGATTTAATAAATGCAGTAGCAGCCGAGTTACAGAAACTCCCTCCTGTTAAGATATACGAAAAACAAGAAATCACTCCTAAAGATATTTTAAAAACTGCAAAACGCGATTACAAGATACGTGTTGAAGGTGACGTATTTATTGTTGAAGCTGAGTGGCTTGCTAAAATTCTTATGAAAACCGATTTAAACGACTATGAATCTTTACAGTATTTCCAAAACGTTTTACAGACTAGTGGTATTATCCAAAGTCTTATAGACAAAGGTATTACTGAAGGTGATACTGTTAGTATTTATGATCTGGAGTTTGATTATGTCCCCTAATGACAAATTTAATTTTATTCTTGATGAACATTTGACTGAAAGTAAAGCAAGAATGTACAGCCCGTTAACTCTTGCTTTTTTAGGTGATGCCGTTTACAGTTTACTTGTAAGGCAGATGCTTTCTTTTGAAGAAAATAAGCCCACAGGCAAACTTCACAAACAATCAATAAAATATGTTAATGCTGCTTTTCAAGCACAAATGATAAGAGAATTACTTCCCGTACTTAATGAAAACGAAGAAGCTGTTTTCAAACGTGGAAGAAATGCGCACAGTGCACATTCACCGAAGAATCAGGATGCTGCTGATTACAGATACGCAACAGGTCTTGAAGCACTTTATGGCTACCTTTATTTATGTGGTGAAACTGCAAGAATAAACGAACTTTTCAGATTATCTACATACAAATATCATACAGAAAACGATCTTTAATTTTCTGTAGAAAGGAATACATATGCCCCGAGTAAAGAAAGAAAATATCAGAAACTTTTCAATAATTGCTCATATCGACCACGGAAAATCCACTTTGGCAGACCGTTTACTTGAATTAACAGATACTGTCGCAAAACGTGATATGTCTGCACAGATTCTTGACGATATGGACCTTGAAAAAGAAAGAGGAATAACAATTAAAGCACACGCTGTAAGACTTGATTACACTGCAAAAAACGGTGAAGCTTATCAGCTCAATTTAATTGATACTCCCGGCCACGTTGACTTTAACTATGAGGTTTCAAGATCACTTGCTGCCTGTGAAGGAGCTATACTTATAGTTGATGCTTCACAAGGTATTGAGGCTCAGACTTTAGCAAACACATATCTTGCTTTAGATCATAACCTTGAAATTGTACCGGTTATCAACAAAATTGACCTTCCTTCTGCTGACCCTGACAGAGTTTCAGCAGACGTTGAAGAAATTATCGGTATTCCTTGTGAAACTGCACCGAGAGTTTCAGCTAAAACAGGTCAGAATGTTGAAGAAGTGCTCGAACAGATTGTTGAGCTTATCCCTTGTCCTGAAGGTGACGATGAAGCACCGTTAAAAGCACTTATTTTTGACTCTGTTTACGATAACTACAAAGGTGTTATTGTTTACGTAAGAGTTGTTGACGGTACAATTAAACCCGGTGACACAATGAAAATGATGGCAACAGGTGCCGAGTTCACAGTTGTTGAAGTTGGTACAATGAAGGCTACATCACTCAAGCCTTGTAACAAGCTTTGTTCAGGTGAAGTTGGTTATATTACTGCATCAATAAAAACAGTTCGTGATGCTGTTGTTGGTGATACCGTAACACTTGCTTCTAACCCTGCAAGCGAACCACTTCCCGGTTACAGAAAAGCAACACCAATGGTTTACTGTGGTATTTACCCTGCTGATGGTGCTGACTATGAAAATCTTCATGAGGCTCTTGAAAAATTACAATTGAACGATGCTTCTCTTTCTTACGAGCCTGAAACTTCAGGTGCTTTAGGCTTTGGTTTCCGTTGTGGCTTCCTGGGTCTTTTACACTTAGAGATTATCCAGGAAAGACTTGAAAGAGAATACGATTTAGACCTTGTTACAACTGTACCAAGTGTTGTTTATAAAATACACCTTACTAACGGTGAAGTTTTAGAAATAGACAACCCCACCCACTACCCTGACCCTGCAAACATTGATTTCAGTGAAGAACCTGTTGCTGATGCTCATATATATGCACCTACTGAATACGTCGGTGCCGTTATGGAATTATGCCAGGAAAGACGTGGAACCTTTAAAAATATGGATTACATTTCAGGTGACCGTGTTGAAATAAAATACGATTTACCGTTAAATGAAATCATTTACGACTTCTTTGATGCACTTAAATCAAGAACCAGGGGTTATGCATCTTTAGACTATGAAATAGCCGATTATAAACGTTCTAACCTTGTAAAGCTTGACGTTTTACTTAATGGTGATGTAGTCGATGCTCTTTCATTTATTGTTCACTCTGACAAAGCTTATTCACGTGCAAGAAGAATAGCTGAAAAACTTAAAGATAATATTCCCAGACAGATGTTTGAAATACCGATTCAGATTGCTATTGGTGGTAAGGTTATTGCAAGAGAAACCGTTAAGGCAATGAGAAAAGACGTTCTTGCAAAATGTTACGGTGGTGATATCACCCGTAAGAAAAAACTTCTTGAAAAGCAAAAAGAAGGTAAAAAGAGAATGCGTTCGTTCGGTACTGTTGAAGTTCCACAAGAAGCATTTATGGCTATACTCAAGCTTGATGACGATTAATTATATAAAAAAATCACCTGTGTTTTCACACAGGTGATTTTTGCTTTTTATGTTGTTTTATTATAAAACCTTTTCAATTTCAGCTTTAAGAAGGTCCACCCCGTCACCTTTTTCAGATGAGAACGGGATAATTACTAAATCATCGCCAAATTCTTTTAATTCTTCCTTTAAACCTTCTTTACGTTCATTATACTGGGTTTTATTTAATTTATCAGACTTGGTTGCTGCAACTATAAAAGGCAGACCTGAATCTTTAAGGAAACGCATCATAATATAATCATCTTCAGATGGTTTGTGACGCATATCAACAAGCTGAACAACAAGCTTTATATTTCTTGTAGATTGAAAATAACCTTCCATCATTTCAGCCCAACGACGTTTTTCACCTTTTGCAACCTTTGCATAGCCATAACCGGGTAAATCTACAATACGAACATCCTCAACCTTGAAAAAATTGATTGTAATTGTTTTACCGGGCATTGAAGAAACTCTTGCAAGATTTTTTCTATTAAAAAGACGGTTAAGCATTGAAGATTTACCAACATTTGAACGTCCTGCAAAAACTATCTCAGGTAAATCAGATTCGGGAATCTGTTTTAAAGTACCAAACGCTGCTTCAAACACAACCTTGTTGTAATTCATACTTAAACCTCCATCGGGCAACTCATTTCACCCTACAATATACACCACTTGACTTAGTTTCATTGATATTTTCATTTATAGTCTTTTTAGTAACGGTGTTTACTTTATTAGTTTTCTTTTTACCTGTATTGACTAAAGCAACTGAAAGCACTTCATCAAGGTTTGAAACAGGAATAAATTCAATTGCATTTTTAACAGTATCGTTAACCTTATCAAGATCAGCTTTATTACCTTCAGGTATCAAAACAGTTTTCATACCATTTTTAAAGGCTGCTGTTGATTTTTCTCTGAGCCCGCCTATAGGTAAAACCTTACCTCTTAAAGTTATTTCGCCTGTCATTGCTACCGTTTTATTAACAGGTGTATCGGTAAGTGCAGAAACAAGAGCTGTTGTCATTGTAACACCTGCAGACGGACCGTCTTTAGGTACCGCACCTTCAGGTACGTGAATATGTATATCCTTATTTTTATAAAAATCAGAATCAATTCCGAATTTATCGCACCTTGATCTTATATAGCTTAAAGCAGCCTTGGCTGACTCTTTCATAACGTCGCCAAGAGAACCTGTAAGCTCAAGCTTACCACTACCATCAAGAACAGCAACTTCTATCTGCATCATTTCACCACCGACAGAAGTCCAGGCAAGACCGTTAGCAGCACCTATCATTTCTTCAAAATCAAATTTTGTTGATTTAAATTTCGGTGCACCTAAAAGTTCTTCTAAATTTGAAGGTGAAACTGAAAATTCACCTTCAAAGCCATCGGCAAATTTAACTGCAACCTTTCTGATTATTTTTGTAATTATTCTGTCCAGTGTTCTTACACCGGCTTCCTTTGTATAATCAGAAATAATTGTTCTTATTGCAGAATCAGTAAAACGAATCATTTTAGTATTCATACCGAAATTCTTAACTTGTTTGGGTATAAGATATTTCTTTGCAATACTGAACTTATCTTCTGCAGTGTAGCTATAGAGCTCTATAATTTCCATACGGTCATAAAGCGGGCCGGGAATCTGTGACGGGTCATTTGCTGTGGTTATAAATAATACTTTACTTAAATCAAAAGGTACGTCAACATAGTGGTCGGTAAAGGTACTATTCTGTTCACCATCAAGAACTTCAAGAAGTGCTGATGAAGGATCACCTTTATAATCACTGCCAAGCTTGTCGATTTCATCAAGAAGAATGAGAGGGTTAGCAGTTCCTGCCTGTTCTATTGCAGTAATAATCCTACCCGGCATTGAGCCTATATAAGTACGTCTGTGTCCCCTTATTTCAGCTTCGTCATGAACACCACCTAAAGAAATACGGACATATTTTCTACCCATAGCCTCAGCAAGAGATCGGGCAATTGACGTTTTACCTACTCCGGGTGGTCCAACAAGACACAAAATCTGTGCATTGGCATTTGGTGCTAATTTTTTTACTGCTATAAGCTCAAGTATTCTTTCTTTAACTTCATCTAAACCATAATGATCTTTATCAAGAATTTTTCTTGCTTGAGCTACATCAAGGTTATCTTCAGTAAACACTCCCCACGGAAGTGATACTACCCTTTCAAGGTAAGTTCTTGAAACGTTTGCTTCGGGGCTACCAGGAGTTGTTTTTAATAGCCTGTCACATTCATCAAAAAGACGTTTCATTGATTTTTCATCAATTGGAAGTGATTTGATTTTTTCTTTATATTTTTCAGATTCAGCAACAGGTGAATCATCTTCACCCAACTCATTAGAAGCAACTTTTATCTGTTCACGAAGATAATATTCTCTTTGATGCCTATCCATTCTATCTTGAACTTTATCGTTTATTTCGTTCTCTATTTTGAGAATCTTAATTTCTTTAGATAGGATACTGCAAAGCATCTCAGCCCTTTTTTGTACATCAAGTTCTGATAAAAGAGCTTGCTTATTTTCAACCTGTAAATGGAAATGTCCCGCAACACTATCGGTAGCTGCAGCTAAATCTGTTTCATCTAAAATTGAAACAAATATTTCAGGAGAAATCCTTTGACTGACTGAAACATATTTATCTGCCCAATCTTTAACAAGACGCAAGGTTGCAAGTGTATTTAAATCTTCAGAATCAGGGAAATTTTCTTCAACTTGTTCAATTACTCCCCTGATACTTCCTTTTTCACGAAGCACCTCTACCATTCTTGCCCTATAAAGACCTTCAACAACAACTTCAAACCTGTTGCCATCACCTGTAATTTGTTTAATTTCGGCAACAACACCAATGTCATGCAAATCAGCTGCTAACGGATCTTCTACCGTTGCATCCTTTTGTGTAACAAGAAAAATCTTTCTGTCATTTGTATCAACAGAAGACCTGATAGCTCTTATTGATTTAAACCTTCCCACATCAAAGCAAACTGTCTGATCGGGAAAAACGACTAAGTTTCTAAGAGCAAGAACAGGTAATGCCCCTTTTTGTAAAATCTTATCTGACATAATTCACCATCATATATATAAGTTATGGGAGTCGTTACCGACTCCCCTTTTTAATTATTGGTTACTTGCTTTTGTTTTTCTTAAAATAACAGGTTCGCTTTTACCATCAACAACTTCAGCAGTAATTTTTACTGTTTCAACAGTCGGGTCTGATGGTACAGTATACATAATCGGCATAAGGACTTTTTCCATAATGGCACGAAGTCCACGAGCACCTGTTTCTTTTTCAATTGTAAGTTCAGCAACTCTTCTTACAGCTTCATCTGTAAATTCCAGCTCAACCTTATCCATTTTAAAAAGACTCTTATACTGTTTAAGTAATGAGTTTTTAGGTTTTGTAATTATATTAACAAGAGCATCAGCATCAAGGTTTTCAAGTGACGTAATAACAGGTATTCTACCAACCAGCTCAGGTATAAGACCAAACTTAACTAAATCCTGTGGAATAGCTTTTGAGAAAAGATCCATTTCTTTTAATTCGGATTTTGAATGAATCTCTGCACCGAAACCAAGAACACTTTTACCTAACCTGTCTTCAATAATTTTCTCTAATCCGGCAAAAGCACCACCACAGATAAAGAGAATTTTTGAAGTATCAATCTGAATAAATTCTTGCTGTGGATGCTTTCTTCCACCTTGTGGCGGAACATTTGCAACGGTACCTTCAATAATTTTAAGAAGAGCCTGTTGAACACCTTCACCACTTACGTCACGCGTAATTGAAGTATTTTCAGACTTTCTTGCAATTTTGTCGATTTCATCAACGTAAATAATACCTAACTCTGCTTTTTCAACGTCAAAATCAGCAGCCTGGATAAGACGAAGAAGAATGTTTTCAACGTCTTCACCAACATAACCTGCTTCTGTTAATGTTGTAGCATCAGCGATAGCAAAAGGTACGTCGAGAAGTTTTGCAAGAGTTGAGGCAAGAAGAGTTTTACCAACACCTGTGGGTCCTAATAAAAGCACATTACTTTTATTAATTTCAACGTCATCAGGTGAATCGCAAAAAATTCTTTTATAATGGTTGTAAACAGATACGCTTAAAACCATTTTTGCTAAATCCTGACCGATTACATATTCGTCAAGAATTGCTTTAATTTCTTGTGGTTTGGGAAGCTTCTTCGATTTTTGTTTCGAAATTGCTCTAGCTTTTTCGTTTTCAACAGGAACACCTTCGATAATATCCATACAAAGATCAACACATCTGTCACAAATATTAACACCGGGACCTGATATCATCTGATGAACTTGGGACTGAGTTTTACCACAAAAAGAGCAACGAACCTGTCCTTCCATTCCTTTATCATCACGTGCCAAAATAGCACCTCCGTAGATTTATAATTATCGCTTATCAATAATCTTATCAGCAAGACCGTAGTTTACTGCTTCTTCAGCTGTAAGCCAGTTATCACGTTCAGTATCCTGGAAAATTTCATCAACACTCTTGCCTGTATTTTCAGCAAGGATTCTGTTGAGCTTATC
>JAZOSL010000013.1:0-4831 GCA_045657085.1 Acutalibacteraceae bacterium
CAAACTTTTTCTGTGCCTCTCTTGTGCGTTCAATAGCTTCCTGAAGCTTTTCAACGCAATCAACAATTTCGTACTTCATTTCCATTTATATCCTCCTAAAAATAATTACTTGGTTTTATTCGGGGCTTTACTCATACTTCGCCCTCGTTAACTTTGTTATTATTTTAACAACAATTGAACATTCATGGAATTCTTAATTCATATAAGCTGTGTTATCAATTTTGATAACACCCAAAAACAACAAAAAACCTTCTCGAACAAAAACGTTCAAGTCGGTTTTTTGCATTATAAATGTCTTCTCTTGGATTCGCACAAAGCTGTGATAAACTGACGGTCAAGATTTGTAAGCTTGTAGCCCTTTTTATAAATCAACACGTCTTTATATACTCTTTTATTATCTTTGCATTTCTTCTGAACTAAATTATATCGTTGAAGAAGGCTTTCCGGTGCAGGAGACACCCACATAAAAGTCTGTGGATTGATAGATAACAGGTCAAACTGACTCGCTCTTTCAAAAATAAAAATTCTTCTGCTGATGTTATCAGGCAATTCTTCTTTAACAACCTGTGAAATGGGCATAGAAGGAACGTATGGATCTGCGTGGGCAATTTCAATATAATCAGTCAAATCGTCAAAGGAAACGTTTTCTTTTTTTGCAAGTGGGTTTTCTGCACTCATTAAAAGAGAATAAGTAAACTCTGTTACAAGCTCATACTGAAAGCCCTTTTCTTCAAGCATTGTTTTGAAATATCTGTCGTAATTTTCAGCATAACGTATTATACCCAATTTGTAGTCATGCTCAAGCATATTACGGATTGTTCGTTGGGAATTGGTTTCTTTATAAAAGATTTCAGCATCTTCACCTGAAAGTGATTTTGAAAACTCTGCAAATGCTTCAGATATATAACATGCACGGGGAACAGAAATTGAAAACTCCTGCCTTTTTGCAGTACCTTTTTTATAAAAATCTTCAACCTGTTCAATCTGACCTAAAATTCTTTTTGCATAACCAATAAACTCCTGACCTTCAGGAGTAAGCTCCATACCTTTGGTGGTTCGTTCAAAAATAGATATACCTAAGTCTGCTTCAAGCTCTTTAATAGAACGACTTATATTCGGTGTTGCTATAAGTAACGTTTCAGATGCTTTACCTAAAGAACCGAGTCTTGCGACCTCAACGGCATATTTCATATGCAATAAATTCAAAACATATCACCACCGGCATTTTTTATGATTATAGCACTATATTTTTTAAAAATCAATAACAGCAAAACGCTCTTTGAGCCTTATTTAAACTTGTTTTATATTGAATAAATATGGTAATATATATACATCTTATAGTTTGACTTATTATTTTTTAAATGATATGATTTAAAAGAACTTCTATAATTCACAGGAGAAATGTTATGAAATATTTTATAGGTATTGATTTAGGTACGTCATCAGTTAAAGTAATTCTTTTAAACAGTGACGGTCAGGTTGTTTCCTCCGTTACAAAGGATTATCCTCTTTACTTCCCTGCTGACGGTTGGAGTGAACAGAACCCGGGGGATTGGTATAACGAAACAATTTCTGCATTAAGTGAGCTTTTAAAGAATGTTGACGGTGAAAATGTTGCTTCAATATCTTTTTCCGGTCAGATGCACGGCCTTGTTATGCTCGATGAAAACGATAACGTTATTCGTCCTGCTATTCTCTGGAACGATTCCCGTTCATTTAAAGAAACTGATGCATTGAATGAAGATAAAAGCTTTTTACTTGACAGTACAGGTAATATTGCTTTTGCAGGCTTTACCTTACCCAAACTTTTATGGGTAAAAGAAAACGAGCCTGAAAACTACAAAAGAATCGCAAAAATTATGCTTCCTAAAGACTATCTTGCATATTGCCTTACAGGTAAATTCTGCACAGACGTCTCTGATGCATCAGGTACTCTTTATTTTGACGTTGAAAAACGCAACTGGTCAGAGGCTATTCTTAATAAATTTGGTATAAAAAAAGAATTTTTGCCACAAGTTCTTGAAAGTGATGAAATCTCAGGCTATTTAAAGACTGAGCTTTGCCAAGAATTAAATCTGAAAAACGTTGCTGTAAGCATAGGTGCAGGTGACAATGCTGCTTCAGCAATAGGTATGGGAGCAGTAAACGACGGTGACTGCAATATATCTTTAGGTACAAGTGGTACTATTTTCACAGTAAGTGATTCTTATAACTGCGACAGAAAAAATGCTATTCATGCCTTTTGTTCTGCAGGACGCAATTATCACTATATGGCTTGTATACTTTCTGCTGCCGTTTGCTGTAACTGGTGGGTAGAAAAAATTCTTCGAGATGATTATTCTGCCGTTTCAAGTCAGGAAAATAAATTAGGCGAAAACAACGTTTTATTTTTACCTTACCTTATGGGCGAACGTTCACCACTTAACGACACCGACGTAAGAGGTATGTTTTACGGCTTAGGTCTTAACACCGAAAAAGACGAGATGACTCTTGCAGTTCTTGAAGGCGTTGCTTTTTCACTTCGTCACAATATGGATATTATACGTGCTTTAGGCGTTACTGTAGAAAAATCTACCATTTGTGGTGGTGGCACAAAAAACAAATTGTGGCTTAAAATTATTGCAAGCATTTTAAACGTTGAGCTTGTTATTCGTAAAAATCAGGACGGTGGTGCTTTAGGTGCTGCTATGCTTGGTGCAAAGGGTGTGCTCGAAAAAGAAGAATATTCTCTTCTTGAAAAACAGGTTTACGAGATAGAAGAAACAATCTCACCCGATAAAGCTCTTACAGAAAAATACGAAGCCAAATACCAGAAATGGTTAAAGCTTTACCCGGCAATTAAAGATATAAAATAAATAAACAAATAACGAAAAAATGACTGTAACTTCCGTTACAGTCATTTTTTATCTGAAATTTAATTGTCAAAAATCTTCTTTGCTATATCTACCCCTGCTTTTGCATCCTTTGCATAAAAATCTGCACCGATTTTTTCAGCATATTCAGGTGTAAGTACAGCACCACCTACCATAGTTTTACAATCAGCCTTTTCTTTTTTCAGAGCTTTTACAGTTTCTTCCATAGACGGTAAGGTGGTTGTCATTAAAGCCGAAAGACCTACAAGCTTTGCACCGTGTTCCTTCTGAGCATTTACAACAGCTTCCGGCGAAACGTCCTTGCCTAAATCTATTACCGTATACCCGTAATTTTCAAGAACAGTTTTAACAATATTTTTGCCTATATCGTGAACGTCACCTTTAACAGTTGCTAGAATAATTGTTCCTTTGCTTTGAGCCGAAGAATTTTTACTTTTCATATCCTCTTTTATTACATCAAAGCAAGCACCTGCAGCATCAGCAGAACGAATAAGCTGTGGAAGAAACAGCTTTCCACTTTCGAAATCGTTGCCAACAATATCCAATGAAGGAATAAGAACAGAATTTATAATTTCATCTGCACTCATTTGTGAAAGTGCTTTCCTGGTAAGAGCTGCACCTTGGTTTTTTAAACCTTTTACTATAGCTTCACTAAGTGTAACTTCTTTTTTATCCTGAGCTTTTGCTGTTTCGCCCGAAAAAGCAGAAATATAATTTTCAGAGCCTTTATCTATATTTTTTAAAACCTTATATGCCCTTACTGCACCTGTCATTGATGCTGTGTTGGGATTCATAATAGGTAAATCAAGACCATTTTCAAGGGCAAGAGTCAAAAAGGCTGTGTTCACAACCTCTCTTGACGGCAGACCGAATGAAATATTAGAAACACCAAGGGTAGTTTTAACACCCAGTTTTTCCTTTACTTCTTTCATTGCTGAAAGAGTCGTCTGTGCTGCCTGTTGTTCGGCACTTACGGTCATTGTAAGGCAGTCTATAATAATATCTTCTTTTGGTATTCCGATTTCAGTTGCTCTTTTAACTATTTTTTCGGCAAGTAAAAATCTTTCTTCTTTAGTTTTTGGTATACCCTTTTCATCAAGGGTAAGACCTACTATTGCAGCACCGTATTTTTTAGCAAGCGGCAATATTGTATTTAAAGAATTTTCTTCGGCATTTACTGAATTTATTATTGCTTTACCCGTATAAGTTCTTAACCCTTTTTCAAGTACTGCTGCAGAAGTTGAATCAAGCTGTAAAGGTGCACCTATTGTACCCTGAAGAGAATTTATCACCTTTACCATCATTTCTTCTTCATCTATTTCGCTGTGACCCACGTTTACGTCAAGAATTTCTGCACCTGCATCTATCTGAGAAAGCCCTTCATTAAGAATGTAATCTAAATCCTTTTTCTCAAGAGCTTCTTTGAATTTCTTTTTACCCGTTGGGTTTATTCTTTCACCGATTATACGTGGTTCGTTAAGCATAACTGCCTGAGCAACGCCACTTACAACGCCATTTATAATATTTTTTCTTTCGCCCTTTTCTCTTTTTAAAAGCTCGTTTTTCAATGCTTTTATGTATTCCGGCGAAGTACCGCAACAACCACCTAAAATAACTGCACCTTTTTCATAAAACTGAGCAGTAAGAACAGCAAATTCTTCTTCATTCATTGAATATCTGCCCGTTTTCAAATCAGGAAGTCCTGCGTTTGGTTTAACGATAACAGGTGCTTGTGAATATTTTAAAAACTCATCTACAACTGATGATAGCCTGTCAGGTCCCAAAGAGCAGTTAAGACCTACTGCATCTGCACCGAGAGCATTTAAGGTTACTGCAACGGCAGATGCCGTACTGCCTGTCATAGTCACACCGTTTTCGTCAAATGAAAGTGTAACTGTTACAGGTAAAGAAGTATTTTCCTTTGCAGCAAGAAGTGCAATTCGTGCTTCTCTTAAATC
>JAZOSL010000014.1:0-28433 GCA_045657085.1 Acutalibacteraceae bacterium
GAGCTTTTAAAAATCTTATAATTTTATTCTGTTCTCAGTGCCTCAACAGGATCTTTCTTAGCTGCAATTCTTGATGGTATAAGACCTGCGATTAGTGTAAGTGCAACACTTATTACAACAAGTATAATTCCACCTACCGGAGGAAGCTGTGCTGCAGCCGGTACGTGAGCAAGATATTTAAGAGCAAGATTTATAGGAATTTCCAATATCAACGTTGATAAAATACCAATAATACCTGCACCAAGTCCTACAATGGCCGTTTCGGCATTGAATACTCGTGCAATATCCTTTTTGGAAGCACCTATACTTCTGAGAATACCAATCTCTTTTGTTCTTTCAAGAACTGAAATATAGGTAATGATACCTATCATAATTGAAGAAACAACAAGAGAAATAGCAACGAAAGCCACAAGAACGTAAGTTACAATATCAATAATTGTTGTCAGACTGCTCATAAGCATACCGATATAGTCACTTACTTTGATCTGACATTCTTCATGACCATCTTCTGTAACTTTATCGTTATAATACTGAACGAGCTCGTTAAGACGTTCTTTCGACTCAAAATTCTTAGGATAAAAGTTTATTGATGATGGTGATTCAAAGGTTGAATAACCAAGCTTAGTAAGCGTGTTTGCTAAGGAGGACTGAGAATTGATTGTATCAACATAAGCCTGTTTAATAGCAAGCACCTGTTCATCATTAAGGAAGCCTTCCATTAACTTCCTTTGAAGTTCAGACATATCATCAAAGCCGAACATCGCACCCATATCCATAAGATTAACCTGACTCATATCCATACCCTCTGCCATTGAAAGGAATGGTGTGTAATCAAGATATGTGAAGTCGATAATACCTAAATCAACGTCAGCAAGGTCAAAATCGTTAACGGTAAGATTTATAAATTCAAAACCTGTGATAACGTCTTTTGATGTATCTGCTAACTGTTGCTTAACAACCTCTTTTTCTGCAGTACGCTCAATTGCAACGTCCATAAGCTCACGCATATAACCGATACCACCTGTACCGATTGAAAGAGTGTTGTTTTCGTCAGGCTTAAGAATACCTACTATCTTTATTTCCTGACCTTTTTCAACAAGGTCTTTTACAAAATATTCGTTGGCACTATTATCTATCCAAAGACCAGTATTTTTATCCTGTACAAAGTAATCTGAACTTAAAACCATTTTGAATCGCATATTAAGAATATCATCATAAGAAAATTCTTTTATGCTTGTATCTTCCATCGATTCGCCACTTGCAAGTGCTGCCATAATGTTCTTGGTAAATTCTTCCTGATCCTTGAGACCTAAAGCATAAACAACAAGCTCGTTAATCTGATTATTACCGTCGACAATAAGAACAACCTCGTCAAAGTTTTCAGGCATACGACCAGCAATAACGTCATACTGTGCTTCCATAAGCTTGTCGTCACCGATAAGCTCCATCCATACACTGAACGTTGTCATCATACTTGACATTGAAGACGTCATCTGAGCCATACTTTCATCCATAGGCATATTTTCCATCATTGTACTGGGATTAACTTTAACAACCCCCTGTGACGTATCTGCCTTATAAATATTTAATGGCGTGCTGTACTTATACTGGATATCATTACATACTTCGTCAAACTCTTCCTGATTATCCTCAATATACTTTTTAAAATTATCAAGATTATTTGAAGTAGCTTCTGAAATAAACGCATTTACCATTTGCATAAACGATTCGTTTACGTAAATTTTACCGTCAGCCTCAGAGCCATCCATGCTTTCCATCATCTCGTTACTAATACCCGTAAACGACGTCATAATGCTTTCTAAGTCCATAGTCTGCTTTTCGACCATCATAGGATACGATAAAAGCATATCTTCCTGAACCCTGTCAATATAAACCTGAATACCGTTTGACAAAGCAAGAACAAGAGCAATACCGATGATGCCTATACTACCTGCAAAGGCTGTAAGAAACGTTCTGCCGCTTTTTGTTCTTAAGTTATTGATACTTAATGAGAAAGCAGAACCGAAAGACATTGATTTTTTGCCTTTTTTTTTTGCGTTTTCAGCTTTTTCTTTTTCTGCTTTTTTATCGTTTTCATCAGGGATAAAGGGATTAGAATCGTCTAAAACCTCACCGTCAAGACATCTTATTATACGGTTAGCATAAGTATCTGCAAGTTCAGGATTATGAGTAACCATAATAATAAGCTTATCTTTTGATATTTCTTTAAGAAGCTCCATAATCTGTACACTTGTTTCGCTATCAAGTGCACCAGTTGGTTCGTCAGCAAGAAGGATATCAGGGTCGTTTATAAGGGCACGTGCAATGGCAACCCTTTGCATCTGACCACCGGACATCTGGTTAGGCTTTTTATGAATTTGATTTTCAAGACCAACCTTTTTAAGGGCTTCAATTGCTCTTTTTCTGCGTTCTTTTTTAGATACACCTGAAAGAGTCAAAGCAAGTTCAACGTTAGAAAGAACTGTCTGATGCTGAATAAGGTTATAGCTCTGGAAAACGAAACCTATAGAGTGGTTGCGATAAGTATCCCAATCAGTATCATTGAAATGCTTTGTAGATTTTCCGTTGATAAACAAATCACCACTTGTATATCTGTCAAGACCACCAATAATATTAAGAAGTGTTGTTTTACCACAACCTGAAGGACCTAAAATAGCAACAAATTCGTTTTCGCGAAAATTGATATCAATCCCTTTTAAAGCTCTTACGGTTGTATCACCCGAAACATAATCTTTAACTATATTTTTTAATACTAACATTTTTATTCACCTTATTTTGACGACAGTTTTAATCTGTACGCCATAAAATCAATAGTATAAACGTTTTCTCTTTAAATACATTATTACGATAACTATGGCAGAAAATGCTAAATATCCACCTGCTATATAAAAAACGGTGTAATCTTTTTCAGGTTCTGTAAAAATAATTGTGGGAGAATAATTTTCATCAACAATTATTTCAACCTGTACACGTTCTTTAAACAAAAGGTTGTAAAGCCATTCTATAAGTTCATCTTCACTCATGGTTTTAAACTGCTCAGAAATTGAAGCAGAATAAGTTTCAAAGGTTGCGTTTGAACTACCCATTGAACCCATAAGAAGATTTTCATTACCCGGCATTTTGAGTGTTTTTGCAAGCACCCTTAAAAGAGTCATCAGAACAGCCGTTTTATCAGCTTCAATATAAGAATAATTAACTTGCTTACCATCTACTATTCTTTTGCTTACAAGGTCTGTTTTTGTTCCCATATTAGCAAGAGAATTTACATCAAACTCTGCTATTGCCATACCTGTACCGGCAGTAAGATTCTTTATTAAAGAATTTAAATCCAACTGCTTTGTAAGTGATGATACATCAAAATTCACTTCGTAAATACCTGATAATTTATTCGTAACTGTAGTTACAGGGAGAAGCAAGTTTGAAAGACATTTTTCAAGCGAACCACTGTTTATAAAATAGATTATATTTGGTAATTTTTCTGTTAACGTATCTACAGGTTTTTCAAAAATATTATCAAGCAAATCAAAAACAGGGTTTGTAATATATCTTAAAACGTCATCTGTTTTTGCATTACCGAGATATTTTTCGTTACTCTTTATTAACGTCGCTTTGCAGCCTAAAGCCTCTAAAAGCGGAATGATTGCATCATTATATCCGTTAGCACCTTTTATTGTAACAGTATCAAGAATTACCATATCTTCGTCAGCAAGTATAACCCTTAACAACGGATACAACGGTCTTAAAACAGCGATTAAAGCATTTTCAAAGCCTGTTCTTGAACCATTGTTAAAGCCCCAAGAAACACCGTTCAAAGAAACTTTTGACCAACTGCTTACATTTTTCATTGCAGATGCTGCTTTTTGATAGTTCGGTTCAGTTAAATGGGCAGCCACACCATTTGGAGTAATATCAATACCCATAAGAATAAGCAAATCGGAAAGTCCTTCTTTTTCAAATGCACCATAAATACCTGTAAGAAGTGCGTTGATGTTTTTGTTGCTGTAAACGGCAGAACTTAAAAGAGCTTTTATGCTTTTATAACTGCCACCTTCTTTTACAAAATCATCAAGTAATGTATCTACTTCTCTTAAAATCTTTTCGTAATTTTCCATTGTCAGGTTCGGTGTGTACTGAACTGTAGCCTTAACAATGGCAGGGTAAATCATATCTTCAGGTTTACCGGGTTCAGTAGGCTCAAAAAGAAGAATTACAGTGCCTACAATACTATCGGTTGGTTTTGAAGTAACAAGCTTAATCGCATCGGGTGTAAGGGTCATTCCCCCACCACCTATACCACTTAACAATGTTGGCAAACTGCTTTCGTTAAGCTTTAATGAATCTACAAGCCATCTCATAACTTCAACGTAAGCCTTGCCTTTATCGGCTACAAACTCAGTTCCGTTATAAGAACCACATTTTGAAAGCCTTGAAAAATCAATTTCAGCAAACTTAAAACCACCCTCACCACTCATTGATGAAAGAAGGCTGTTTATTAAAGCGCCGGCTCCTGATTCAAACATACTTAAATCAATGATTTTGAAAAATGCTGCAATCTCTATAAGTGGGTTTGATGTAATGGGTGAAATTATTGAATCTATCCATTCATCTGCCTGACCGTTTTCTACAGCGTATGCAAAAGACGGTAAAGAATCGGTCAAAGTATCTGCAGGAGCTTTAAGAGCTTTTTCTAACAAACTCATAACGGGCAACACAATATTCTTCACCATTGTGCTTTTATCTTCTGTTGCCTCTTGCTTAAATTGTTCTCCTGAAATTATTTCATCACATTTAAGAGAATTCAGCAACGGTGCCAATCCGTTTACATAGCCATCGTTGCCTTTTATTTTTATAAAACTTGATATTTTGTACGTACCTGAACAAAGCAAGGTATAAAGTAAGTCGTTAAATGGTGAAAGAATTTTACCGAGAGCAACAGCAAAGCCTGTTTTATCGGTTACACCCCAATCGACTGCTGTAAGGTCTGCTTCAGCCCAGCTGTTTACAGAACTCAAAGCATTGTAAACTTCGGCATAACCCTCAAGCTCACGGGCAACAGTTTTAACTGAAACATCTATACCTATACCACTTAAAGTAGATGCATCCTTCTCCATTGAAGAATAGATGCCTACAAGCAAGCCTGATAAAGTCTGACTGCTATAAAGCATAGGGATTACGTTTTCACTGAGAGATTTACCAGTAAGCAAAGGGGCTGCATAGGCAATAAGCTTATCTGTTGAAGGCACAGCATTATCTGCCTGTGATTTATTTACTCCTTGAGGGTAATCGGTAGTGTATGCAGCAAAAACAGATGCAGAACACATAGAGAATAAAACAAGCACACTAAGTATTATACATATAAACTTTTTGAATTTGTTTCTCATAATTATCACACTGAATTTCTTATAAATTTGCATAATATATTTTAATACATTAATATGTGCAATTTCAAGCATATTTTCACATATTAATAGAATTATACAACACGTATTGTATATTTGTGTTACATATTTGTAAACAAACGGAGGAAAAACATGAAACTAAAACTATATTATTTATTATTCACATTGTTATTTTTAATAACCTTTTCAGCATGTACACCGGTCAAAAACGGCAATAATCTAAAAGGGTTCTCAGAAAGGATGAATGAATATAACGAAAGCTATAATATGGCAACTGACGGATATATTTTCGACTCTGAAGCCCGAAGTTATACTCGTTTTTTTGATTTTGGTAACGAATATAAAATTATGCTTCAATTTATTTGTGACGAAAAAAACAGAACAAAACAAATGAACCTTGTTTTCACAAAAAAAACAGTAACAGAAAGCGAAGCTGCTTATTGTTTTTTAATCGACTGTATAAAAGCATTTTGCTGCAACGATACCACTGCAAACGAGCTTATAGCCGAACTTGATTTAAATACATTTATTGCATCAAAAAGTATAAAAACAAAAAGTGCCGAGGTTGATAAAATATCTCTCAAAGCAGATACTACCAACATCGGCACGGTCATCAGTCTTTACAACGATCATAGTTAGACAAAGCAGTATAAAAAATCGATTTTACGAAACCCAAAAGCATTTCGATAAACTACAATCATATAATAACAACTGTATTAAATTACAATGACATATACTCTTTTAATTTTTCTGATATAAGTCTTAAAGCATTTCCACGATGGCTTAAAGCATCTTTTTCTTCAGGTGAAAGCTGGGCAAAGCTTTTGTCGCCCACCATAAAAAGCGGATCATAACCAAAGCCACCGTTACCAACAGGTTCAAAACCTATATAGCCCTTGCACTCGCCCCTTGCAGAAATTATATCACCATTAGGGAAAACGCAACAAACAACTGAAACGAATTTTGCAGTTCTTTCTTCAACAGGTAAATCTGCAAGAAGTTTAAGAAGCTTTTGATTATTCTTTTCATCGTTTCCGTGTTCACCTGCAAAACGTGCAGAATAAACTCCCGGTGCACCTACAAGATAATCAACTGCAAGACCCGAATCATCTGCTACACAAGGCATACCACTTTCACGGCAACCACTCTGAGCTTTTAAAAGAGCGTTTTCGTAAAAGGTTTCACCTGTTTCTTCAACGTCGGTAATTTCCACACCTGCCTGCTCAGCAGTTTTCACGTCAATGCCTAAAGGTGAAAGGATTCTGTATAGCTCATCTCGTTTTTTCATATTGTGAGTTGCGATTAAAAAAACTTTGTTTTCCATTATCTAAAAAACCTCCCCAAGAAACCTTTTTTCTTTTCGGGTGTTTTTTCTTCCGGCTTTTGTTCAACCGACTGTGTAACTGTTTCTTCAACAGTGTCTTCAATTACAGCTTCAACATTTTCTTCTACCACATCATTGTTTTCGAAAACGTCTTCAATTTTATCTTCAATTGTTTCTGCAGCTTCTTTGATTTTTTCTTCTTCTATATCAAGCTTTTCTTCAACTGCTTCAATAACATCATCAACTTTTTCTTCGATGATTTCTTTTATTTCTTCAGCTGTATCTTCAATAGCATCTACTGCATTTTCAATTTTTTCTTCAGCTTCACTATCGTCTTCTCTGATTTCTGCGAAAGCTTCAAACAATTCGTTTACTGCCTGAGCAATTTCGGAACGTTCATCTGCTGTTGCAATTTCATCAGGCACATATTCTTCTCTGATTTTTGAAAGATCTATATCGTCCTCTTCGTAATCTTCGGGAATATCGTTGAAAAGACCTTCTGCAAAAGCTTTTGGATTAAAGGGTTGAAGGTCATCAATACCTTCACCTACACCAATAAATTTAACAGGCACTTTAAGGTCGTTTTTAATTGATAAAACAACACCACCCCTTGCAGTACCGTCAAGCTTTGTAAGAATAATACCTGTTATTTCGGCAATTTTAGCAAACTCGCGAGCCTGGTTAACTGCATTCTGACCTGTTGTAGCATCAAGCACAAGTAAAACTTCACGGTCAGAATAAGGAAGCTCACGGTCAATAACCCTATAAATTTTGCCTAACTGTTCCATAAGATTTTTCTTATTATGAAGTCTGCCGGCAGTATCACAGATAATAATTTCAGTACCCCTTGCCTTTGCAGCAGAAATTGTATCAAAAATAACTGCAGCAGGGTCGGCACCTTCTTTGTGTTTGACTATATCAACTCCTGCACGCTCTGCCCACACGTCAAGCTGGTCAATAGCAGCTGCACGGAATGTATCTGCTGCTGCAAGAATAACACTTTTGCCTTCTGCTTTATACATTGATGCAAGCTTACCGATAGTTGTGGTTTTACCAACACCATTAACACCGATTACAAGAATAACTGAAGGAATGGTTATAAGTCCCATATCCTCGCCACCTTCAAGCATCTCGGCAATAATATCTTTTATTTCATCCTTTACATCTGCAGGGTTTTTAAGACCTTTTTTACGAACGTTATCATTAAGTCTTTTTGTTATTTCAGAAGCAGTAGTAACACCTACGTCACCCATAACAAGAGCTTCTTCAAGCTCGTCAAAAAGTTCTTCATCAATAGACGTATAGCTGTCAAGAACGTTATCAATAGCTCCTGACATATTATTTCTTGTTTTTCTTAAACCGAAGTTTATCTTTTTAAAGATACCCAAAGGGATACCTCCTTCATTGAGGATTTATTTTACTTCTTGAATTTCCTTTATCGCCACCGTAGCGTACAAAGGTACGTAAGTTTGTGGCGATAAGAAGACAGGATCGCGTGATATTACGTTAAATCAAATTTGGTTGCCATTTCTGCAGTCTTAAGCTCAAGGAGTTTTGATACACCCTTTTCCTGCATTGTAACACCGTAAAGCATATCAGCTTCTTCCATAGTACCACGACGGTGAGTTATGAGAATAAACTGTGTGTTATGAGTCATACGACGAACATAAGAAGCATATCTTGCAACGTTTACGTCGTCAAGTGCTGCCTCAACCTCGTCAAAAATACAGAATGGACAAGGATTGATTTTAAGGATAGAGAAAAGGAGTGCAATAGCAGAAAGTCCTTTTTCACCACCTGAAAGCAACGAAATATTCTGAACATTTTTGCCCGGTGGCTGAACCTTAATATCAATATCACATTCAAGAACGTCGTTTTCATCGGTAAGGACGAGTGATGCCTTACCACCACCGAAAAGTTCAGAGAATGTCTGACCGAAGCTGAAATTAATTTTATCAAACTGCTCTTTAAACTGAACGCCCATTTTACCTGTAAGCTCGTTTATAAGCTTAATAAGCTCTGCTTTTGATTTTTCAACGTCGTTTACCTGAGTATACATAAAGCTGTATCTTTCTGATACTTCTTTATATTCTTCAATAGCACTAACGTTAACGTTACCTAAAGCACGAATTTTTGTTTTTAATTCATTGAGACGTTTCTTTGCAGCAGGAATATCTTCGATAACAATTTCAAGTTCTTCTGCTTCACGTCTTGTAAGCTCATATTCATCGAAAAGCTTGTTTGAAATTTCATCAAACTCTCTTTCCATTGTTTCTTTGCGTTCTGAAAGACGAGCTTTTTCACCACTTATTTTTTCACGTTCTTCTGTTTTCTCTCTTTCAAGAAGACGAAGCTTTCCGCTTTCTTGTTCATACTGCTCACGTTTTGTAATAAGTGTTGCTATTTGTTCTTTTGAAGCTGAACTCTGAGTTCTTAAGCCTTCTGCCTCACCATTAAGAATATCTATTCTTTCACGGATTTCTTCGTTTCTCTTCTGAATTTCTTCAATTTCGCTATCCAACTGAGAAAGCTTATCCTTATGGCTTGTACTTCTGCCCTCAAGACGAGTAATTTCTTCGTTTTTAGATTCAATCTCTGTCTGTGCAGTTGCAATAACAAGATTTATATCTGCTGCATCTGCAGTAAGTTTTTCTCTTTTTTCTCTTATGCTTTCACGGTCACCTGTAAGAGTTGAAAGCTCTGCTTCAACCTTTTCAAGTTCTTCGCCTAAAGCTTTGAGTTTTTCATTTGCAGATGCTGCACCCTGATTAATTGACTCAATTCGCTGGAGAAGCTGTGTTTTTTCTTCATCTGCAAGAGTCTGAGTCTGAAGGGTATTTTCTAAATTGCCTTTCCTTAAAGCAAGAACACCCTCAACTCTGATTTTTTCTTCTGCTAACGAAATAAGCTCTGCTTTACATCCGTCAAACTCAGCAGTAACAGAGTTACAGCTTTCCTGTTGTGTTTCAATATCTTTAAGAAGAAGTGTTAATTTTTCTTCAAGCTCTGAAACCTGTGCAGTTAATCTTTCAAGCTCGTTACCACGACTTAAAATACCTGCATTCTGAAGCTTTGCACCACCGGTCATTGAACCACCGGCATTTACAACCTGACCGTCAAGAGTAACTATTTTGAACTTATAGTTGTACTTTTTAGCAATTGCAATTGCAGCATCAAGGTCTTCTGCAACAACAGTTCTGCCTAAAAGGGATTTTATGATTTCTGTGTACTTTTTGTCATACTCAACAAGCTCTGATGCAAGATTTATATAACCGAAGCAATCATCGAGTCCTTTTTCGTCAAGAACTTTGCCTTTAATTGCAGTCAATGGTAAAAATGTTGCACGTCCTGCCCTACTTTCTTTAAGGAAACCGATAGCTTTTTTAGCATCATTTTCAGTATCGGTAATAATATTCTGAATCTGAGCACCTAAAGCAGTTTCAATAGCAAGTGAATATTTATCTTTAGCAGAAATTATTTGTGAAACAGGGGCGTGAATACCTTTTAAAACGCCTCTTTTTACTTCGCGCATAACTGCTTTTACACTACCCTGATAGCCTTCCATATTCTTTTCAAGGTCAGAGAGCATCGTAATACGTGATTTTTTAATTTCAAACTCATTTCTTAAAGATGTTTCTTGTTCTTTAAGAGCATTAAGCTTTTCTTGTCTTTTTGAAACAAGAAGCTCTATACCTGAAATTGAATTATTAAGCTCTGTATTTCTTTCTGCAATTTTTTCGAGCTCTGCTTCAGACTCTTTACATTGAGCATTAAGACTTTCCAAAACGGGCTTTCTTGCTTCGCTTGATTCGTCAATCTGTGAAATTCTGCTTTCAAGTTCTTCTATAGATGAACTTGCTGTTGAAGAAATTACTCGGTTATCAGCAATCTCAAGAGAAAGAGAAGACATTTTCTCACTTAACTCAACACTTCTTTGAGCTGATTTACTGTTTTCATCACTTAAAACGTCAAGCTCGCCTGTGAAAGATTCAAGTTCTTTTTTCTTTTCTTCAATTACTGCAGTTAATTCGTCAATAATCTTTTTAGCATCTTCAATCTGAGTTGCAATTTCTGTATCGGTATCATTTTCTTCATTTTTCTCACGTTCAATACGTTCGATAGTTTCATTGTTATGAAGAATTGTATTTTCCTGAACTGCAACCTGACTTTCAAGAAGTGCTGCCTGTTCTTCAAGCTGTGAACAAGCTCTTCTTATTTCGTCAACGTTAATTGTAATTCTTTGAGTTTCAGCAATAGCTGAATCAATTTTTTCTGTTATTTCTTCAAGTGATTTACAAACGTCTGTATACTGTGCATCGGCAATAGTAATTTTCTTTTCCTGTTCACGTAAATCATTCTTTGTTTTTTCAATTGTGTAAAGCCAGATCCCTATTTCAAGTTCTTTCTTTTCCCCTGCATATTCGAGGAATTTCTGGGCTTTTTCACTCTGAATTTTCAAAGGACCGACACGTGATTCAAGCTCTGTAAGAATATCTCTTAATCTTAAAAGATTTTCTTCAGCCTGGTTGAGTCTACGCATAGCATCTGCTCTACGATATCTGTAATGAGAAATACCTGCAGCTTCTTCAAGCATATCACGTCTGTCTTCAGATTTACCTGAAATAAGTGTTTCAATTTTACCCTGACTGACCATAGAATAACCGTCTCTGCCAAGACCGGTATCCATAAACAACTCGTGAATATCACGAAGTCTTGCCTGTTCACCGTTCAACTTGTATTCACTTTCACCTGAACGGTAATAACGTCTTGTAACGGTAACCTCTTTTTGTGGGTTATTAAGTGCCATATCAGAGTTATCAAGTTTCAAAGTAACCTCGGCAAAACCAACAGCACGACGTGAATCGGTACCACTGAAGATAACATCTTCCATTTTAGAACCACGAAGGTTTTTGGTAGACTGTTCACCCAATACCCATCTCATAGCATCAGAAAGGTTACTTTTACCACTTCCGTTAGGACCAACAACGGCAGTTATACCTTTTCCGAAATTTAGAACGGTTTTATCGGGGAAGGACTTGAAGCCCTGCATTTCGATAGCTTTAAGATACATCTGAATTTCTTCCTATTCAACAATAATTTCGTATTTTTTTAATGTTTTCATACCTTTTACGGTAACTTCCCAACCGAGTCTTTTAAGAGTAATTTTATTGCTACCCTTTTGACCGATCATTTTAGAAATCTCTTTATCATTAACGTAAATAGTAATGATTTTATTTTTTGAAAGAGAACACAGATTTGTGTTTTCCTTCGGGTATTTTTCTTGTAATATACGGATTGCTTCTTTTAAATAAACTGAGCTTTCACACAACTCACCAAAAGCAGGGTGATAAGGTCCTGCAACGTAGCCTTCTTCAACGTTACCACCTGAATGAAGACCTAACCTTATAACCTTGATATTGTTGTCGTGGAATTTTTTTAATAAAACTCCACACAACTCAACAGCATCATTTAATGACTGTGGCTTATATAATTCATTTTTAAAGGCTTCTTCAAGATAAGTGCCTTCCAAAACTATAGTGGGGTAAATACGTACTGTATCGGGCTTTAAAGCTATAATATCATCAGCTGTTTTCAACGTTTTTTCATCAGTATCACCTAAAAGCCCGGTCATCATCTGAAGACCTAACGAAAACCCTTTTTCTTTGATTAATTTTGATGCTTTTATTACATCATCCCGTGTGTGACCGCGACGGTTTAATAAAAGCACAGAATCATTGGTACTCTGAGCACCAAGTTCAATAGAAGTAACACCGTACTCCTTTAAAACAGATAACACTTCTTCATCTATTGCATCAGGTCTTGTAGAAATTCTGATGCCGTGAAAAACACCCTTTTCTATGTATTGCCTTGTTTCTTCTAAAAGAGAAATCATATATTCTCTTTCAATGGCAGTAAAGCTACCACCGAAAAAAGCAATTTCGGTATTAGAAGGGTCATTATTATCCGTTGCTGCTTGTTTTAAAGTTTGTGCCACATCTTCGGGCGTTAACTGTTTAACTGAACCCGATATTGTTTTTTGATTACAAAAAGAGCATTGATGAGGGCAACCTGCATGGGGCACAAAAAGTGAAATATTAGCGTGTTTCATTTTTACATTTTTGAAAGAGCATCGCCTGCTGCTGCCTGCTCAGCTTCTTTTTTGCTTTTGCCTTCACCTGAACCGATAACCTTGCCGTTAAGTTTAACTGCAAATTTAAAAATCTTTTCATGGTCAGGACCAAACTCACCTAATTCCTCATAAACAAGGGTATTGCCTTTTTGCTTTTGAATTTCTTCCTGAAGTAAAGACTTATTATCTTTAAAACTTGCTTCTCTTTTTACTGCTTCTTTTATAAAGCCTAAAATATAAGGCTTGACTGCATCTATACCACCGTCAAGATACATAGCAGCAATAACAGCTTCAAAAGCATCAGAGACAATTGACGGTCTGTTTCTGCCGCCTGTATGTTCTTCACCCTTGCCCATAAGAATAAAATCGCCTAATGATATTTTTTCAGCAAATTTAAAAAGTGATTTTTCACATACAACAGCTGCTCTGAGCTTTGTTAAAGCACCTTCGGGACGAGACTTAAATTCTTCAAAAAGATATTCAGCTGTAACGAACCCCAAAACTGAATCACCTAAAAACTCAAGACGCTCATTGTCGTGAGGTAATTTGTTTTCATTAGCATAGGATGAATGGGTAAGTGCTCTGATGACAAGATTTTTATCTTTGAATACATATCCTATTTTTTCTTCGAAAAGTTGTAAATCCACTGTTATTACCTCTTTTAAAGTTCAATAGTTTTGTAATAATCAAGACTGCGTTGTGCTAATCTTTCATATCTTTCTTTTTTATCTTTTATAATTTCATCTAACGGGTCAACTAAGCCTAAAGCTGCGCCCATCGGTTGAAAATGTTTAACACTTTCATCACAAATATATTGCGACAAAGCACCTAACATTGTTATTTTAGGCAACTTTATAGGTTCTTCACCAAAAAGCCTTCTGGCTGCATTGTAGCCTGCAAGAATACCTGATGCTGCCGACTCCATATAGCCTTCTACACCTGAAATCTGACCTGCGAAATATATATTCGGGTTTTCAAGCATACTGAAATCATATGACAATAATCCCGGTGAATTAAGGAATGTGTTTCTATGCATCACACCATACCTTACAAACTCAGCGTTTTTAAGGGCAGGAAACATTGAAAAAACTCTTTTTTGTTCCTGAAATTTCAGATTAGTCTGAAAACCTACAAGATTGTACATTGTACCGTCTTTATTTTCTTTACGAAGCTGTAAATTCGCCCATGGCCTGTGACCTGTTTTAGGATTTGTAAGACCCACAGGTTTCAAAGGACCATATCTCATAGCATCCATGCCTCTTGAAGCAAGCACCTCAATCGGCATACATCCCTCGTACACGTCTTTTCTTTTGTCAAAAGAGTGAAGCTCGGCACTTTCGGCATTTATAAGTTCTTCGTAAAACTTTTCATATTCTTCTTTATTGAGTGGGCAATTTATATAATCGTCCTCGCCACCACGGTCATATCTTGACTGTGTAAAGGCATTTTCCATATCTATGCTGTCAGCTGTAACTATTGGTGCTGCAGCATCATAGAAAGATAAAAAGCCTTTACTGCAAAGCTTCGATACCTTCTCAGCCAATGCATCTGACATTAAAGGACCGGCTGCTATAATAACAACGTCTGCTTCGGGAATTTCTGTAACCTCTTCCCTTACAAGTGTTATATTAGGGTCGTTCTCTATTGATTTTGTTATTAAATCTGAAAAAACATCTCTGTCAACTGCTAAGGCTCCACCGGCAGGCACTTGGGCAATATCGGCAGCATCAAGACAAACAGAACCAAAAAGTCTCATTTCTGCCTTTAAAAGACCGGCTGCTGAACCTAAACGAGCTGCTTTAAGAGAATTCGAACAAACAAGTTCACCTAATTTTTCACTTTTATGGGCAGGCGAAAACCTGCAGGGTTTCATTTCATAAAGGGTAACCTTTACTCCTTTTTTGCTAAGCTGGTTAGCTGCCTCAACACCTGCAAGCCCACCACCTATAACAACTGCTTTTTTATCAGTCATTTTAATCTTCCTGTGTTTTTTTTGCGTTTTTTCTTGTAGCTTTTGCAGAATAACCACATTTAGCATCGGGACAAGTAACCATACCACCCTTGCCTTTGAAAAGAGACTTGCCACACTGTGGACAATTTTCTCCTGTAGGTTTATCCCATGTCATAAAATTACAATTGGGATAATTGCTGCATCCATAGAATTGATAACCTCTTTTTGATTTTTTACCAATAACCTGAGCACCACATTCGGGGCAGGTTGCTGTTGTTTCTTCAACAAGAGGTTTAGTTGTTTTACATTCGGGATAACCGGGACAAGCAAGGAATTTACCGAATCTACCAACCTTAACTACCATATTTCTGCCACATTTATCGCATTTCACGTCAGTAATATCTTCCTGAAGCTGAATCTTCTGTCCCTGCATATCTGTCTTTGCTTTTGCAAGAGAATTTTCAAGATCATCATAATATTCCTGAAGCATTTCGATATAGTTGCATTTACCTTCATCAATTTCGTCAAGCTTGGTTTCCATCATAGCTGTAAATTTAGTGTTAACTATCTTCTGGAAACGTTCTTTAAGAAGTGCTGTTGTAGCCATACCAAGTTCAGTAGCTTTAAGAAGCTTACCGTCTCTTGTAACGTATTCTCTTTTAATAATTGTGCTTACAATAGATGCGTAAGTACTTGGTCTACCCACGCCTGTTTCCTCAAGCATTTTGATAAGTGATGCTTCTGTATAGTGTGCAGGTGGTTGAGTAAAGTGCTGATTACCTTTCACTTCTTTTGCTTTAAGAGCATCGCCTGCTTTAATTTCAGGAAGTGTGCTTTCGCCTTCTTCAGATGCATCGGTACTATCTTCATAAAGTGCTGTAAAGCCATCGAATTTAATAGAATATCCACTTGCAGAGAATATACAATAGCCATCAACACCATCTTTTACTGCTTTGATTTCTGCCTTAACTGTATCCTGCACGCAAGCAGCCATAAGACTTGCTACGTATCTGCACCAGATAAGGTTATAAAGCTTATACTGATCGTTTGAAAGGCTTGCTTTTGCAATTTTTGGTGTTATTGCAACATTAGTAGGTCTTATTGCTTCGTGACCATCCTGAGCACCTGCTCTTGTTTTAAAGTAACGGGGCTTTTCAGGAAGATATTTTTCACCGTATTCTG
Organism: Acutalibacteraceae bacterium; assembly: GCA_045657085.1. Classification (GTDB taxonomy): domain Bacteria; phylum Bacillota; class Clostridia; order Oscillospirales; family Acutalibacteraceae; genus DTU089. Next base: position 16,008 of record JAZOSL010000014.1, read on the forward strand.
CTGAAATAAATTTATTAGCGTCTGCACGTGCTTCTTCAGAAATACGAAGTGAGTCAGTTCTCATATAAGTGATAAGACCTGTCATACCATAGCCTGCAAGTTCAATACCTTCGTAAAGCTCCTGAGCTATTTTCATTGTTTTCTGAGCCTGGAAGTTGAGCTTACGTGATGCTTCCTGCTGCATTGAAGACGTAATAAATGGGGGTGATGGCTGTTTCTTTCTTGTACCCTTCTTTACTGAATCAGCTGTAAAAACTGCATCTTCAACTCTTGAAAGATAAAAATCAGCCTGTTCCTTATTCTCAATTTTCACTTTACCGTTTTCATCTTCGGTAAGTGCTGCACTGAAAGTTTTTCTGTTTGAAAGAAGCTTTGCATCTATTGACCAGTACTCTTCAGGATTAAACTGTGCAATTTCGTTTTCTCTGTCAACAATAAGACGAACTGCTACACTCTGAACACGACCTGCAGAAAGTCCACGTCTGATTTTTTGTGAAATAAACGGACTTAATCTGTAACCCACAAGACGGTCAAGGATACGACGTGCTTGTTGAGCATCAACAAGACCCATATCAACAGCTTCGGGGTTGTTTATTCCGTTTTTTACACTTCTTTCGTTAATCTCGTTAAACTTAACTCTGTTTGCCTCATTTAAATCAAGACCGAGTACAGTAGCAAGATGCCATGAAATTGCCTCTCCTTCACGGTCCGGGTCAGTTGCGAGATAAACTTTTTCAGAATTATTTACTTTATCTTTTAAATCTTTTACAAGTTTTTCTTTGCCTTTTATAATTGCATATTTAGGTGCGAAATTATTTTTTACGTCAACACTGAGCTTGGCTGCAGGTAAATCCCTGATATGACCCATTGATGCCACAACATCAAAGTCGCTTCCTAAATACTTTTTTATTGTTTTTGCTTTTGCAGGTGACTCAACAATAACAAGTTTAGACATTGTTTTCATCCTTCCTTAAATAATCTTGTATTTCTTGCCGCTTACTAACTCAACAACTCCGAAAAGTTCAAGTTCAGTTAATGAAGCTAACACAATATTCATTTTTAAATTTGTTTTTCTTACAATATCATCAATATGAAGTTCTTCATCTGACAATACTGAATAAACCATTCTGGCATCTTCAGATGCATCACAAGGAAGCTCTTGTTTTTCAACAGCTTTCTTTTGCATCGTATTTTTCTCTTCTTTTTCTTCAACTTTTTTCACTGAAGATGCTTTATTTTCTGTTCTGGGTTTTCTGTAGTTTACATACTGAATATTTGACAACGGTTGTTTTGTTTTTTCTATGTTTATTGAATCACCGTACAAAAATTCGTATTCACAAAGAATATCTTCTGCTGAAAAGACAGGTTTAGCACCGTTTTTTATAAGGTGATTTGTTCCGTCAAAGGATGAACGGACGATATCACCCGGCACAGCAAAAACGTCTCGCCCCTGTTCAAGGGCACAATCGGCAGTTATCAGCGAACCACTTTTTACACCGGCTTCAATAACCACAACACCTAAAGAAACTCCTGAAATAAGTCTGTTTCTTATTGGGAATGTAGCACGACTTGCAGTTGCAAACGGTTGATATTCTGACATTACTGCACCATAACGTGTAATTGCTCTTCTTAAGGCTGCATTTTCTTTAAGATAACCGAAAGATAAACCACAACCTAAAAAGGCTAATGTTCTGCCTTTTGCAAGCATAGCACCTGCATGAGCTTCACTATCCACACCCAAAGCACCACCACTAACGATCGTTGCGCCGGCATCTGCTAATGAATAAGAAAGCTTCTGTGCAATTTCAATCCCGTAATTACTTGCATTACGTGTACCTACAACGCCTATGGTAACCTTATCTTTCAAAACGGAGCAATCTCCAACGCCATATAATACCAACGGGATATTTGAAAGAGTAGTCAATCTTTCAGGATACTCGTCACAATCAGGTGTAATTATACTGTACCCTTTCTGACGACATTCATTTAATATTTTTGCCGTTTCTGATGGTGTCGAATTTCTTAATGCATTTATTTTCTTCTCGGTAAAAAGACCTGAAAGACGCCATTCCTTTGAACCTGCAAGATAAAGCTGCTCAGGTGTTGAAAAATACGCAAGAATTTCATCTGTTCTCGCACCTGCACCTAAAGCATTTTGAAGCCATATCCAATATTCAACAGGACATTTTTTCATCTCATCATTTCCCAAATCATAATTGAGGCTGCCGCAGCTGCATTAAGAGACTCGGCTCTGCCTTTCATAGGAATGGTAACAAGATTGGTTGCAGCTTTGAGAGTTTCCTCACTTATACCGTCACCCTCGTTACCAACAATAGCAACTACACCACCTGACATATCAACTTCTGTGATTTTTTCAGCAGTACGATCAGGAACACCTGCAAGAACGGACATCCCGTTTTCTGCAAGTGTTTTTAAAAAATCGGGAAGCATATCTGTGGTAATAACATTAAGCCTGAAAAGTGAACCCATAGCAGCTCTTTGTGATTTCGGATTGTAAATATCACAACCACCACTTACGATAACTCCATCAAGACCGACAGCCTCGGCTGTTCTTACGACTGCACCGAAGTTTGACGGGTTTGAGATACTTTCTAAGGCAATATATTTCCCATTGTATTTTATTTTACCTATATTTGTATTTTTGTCAAGCATTTTACAAAGGCAGAAAACCCCCTGATTATTCTTTGTATCAGACAATTTTTCTGCCACATCTTCGGACACAACAAAGCAACGCTCGGCTTTATTTTCTGCCAAACGTACGTACTCGTCGTATTTATCAATTGCTTTATCGGTTACGTAAAGCTCTTTTATTGTTAAATCAGTTAAAGCAGCATCAGCACAAAGCCTTGCACCTTCAACAAAAAATACGCCTTCGTTTTTTCTGAAAGATGTGTTTTCTCTCACCTTTACGGCATATTTTATTCTGTCATTAGACTTACTTGTAATACGCTCCATAATAGCCCTCCTAAACATCTTACGCCCGACCGAATACGGCCGGGCGTAATAAAAGTTAATTAAAGAGCTGCTTTTGCTTTTTCTACGAGAGCTGCAAAGCCTTCGGGATCAGCGATAGCAATTTCTGAAAGCATCTTTCTGTTAAGTTCGATACCTGCTTTTTTAAGACCATTGATGAATGTTGAGTAGTTGATACCATTCATCTTGCAAGCAGCAGAGATTCTTGTGATCCAAAGACGACGGAAATCTCTCTTTTTCTGTTTACGGCCAATGTAAGCATAGTTACCGCTTTTCATAACAGCCTGTTTAGCTGTTTTGAAAAGTTTGCTCTTTGAACCATAATAACCCTTAGCGAGTTTAAGAACTTTATTTCTTCTTTTGCGAGTCATCATCGCACCTTTTATACGTGCCATTATAAGTTACCTCCGATTACCAATTCTAATTATTTATAAGGAATAAGACGTTTGATCTGATTCTGATTTGTAACGTCTGCTACGCCGGTCTTACGAAGACCTCTTTTACGTTTTGTAGTTTTCTTGGTAAGAATGTGTGACTTATTTGCATGTGCACGGATAGCCTTACCGTTTTTAGACATTTTGAAACGCTTTTTTGCACCTGAATGTGTTTTGAGTTTGGGCATGATAAATCCTCCTTAATATTGCAATTACTTGGATGCCTTGGGAACAAGGAACATAAGCATTGAGCGACCTTCGAGTTTAGCGGGTTTTTCTACTGAACCAATTTCGGAACATGCATCCGCAAAACGCTGCATTATTACAATGCCGTTGTCGGTATGTGCCATCTCCCTGCCTCTGAAACGAATTGACACTTTAACCTTATCACCGTCTTTTAAGAAACGGAGAGCGTGATTAACTTTAGTATTAAAGTCACCTGTGTCAATATTCAAAGATAAACGAACTTCTTTGATATCCATAACCTTTTGTTTTTTCTTTGCTTCTTTTTCACGTTTTGCCTGTTCAAATTTGAACTTACCGTAGTCCATAATTTTACAAACGGGCGGAACGGCATTGGGAGCAATTTTTACAAGGTCAAGATTACTTTTTTCTGCCAATGAGATAGCTTCTTTTGCAGACATAACGCCTATCTGCTCACCATCTGCAGAAATAACTCTTACTTCTTTATCTCTGATTTCCTCGTTGATTTGATTCTCCTTGCTAATACCTAAGCACCTCCAGAAAATAATGAAAAGCTCGAACGAAAAATTCCGTTCGAGCTTCAAAACGCAAATATTGCGTAAACAGATGAAACTATTGACCAAACAATACTTCTCGTTTGGTGAGAACGGAACAGTTCTGCTTTATTGCCTTGATATAATACCAACTTTAGCAATGTTTGTCAAGAGTTTTTTTATATTTTGTTTTTTACGTTATTACTGTTGTACACTTTCAGAACCGGACTGCTGTGTTGCTTGTGTATCTGAAACAGCAGTTGTTGACTGAGCTTCAGTTGTTGAAGAAGCCTGTGTTGTAGATTCCGAAGGTGTAGCCGTAGTAGTTGTTGATGTTTCGGTTGTGTTTGTTTCACTATATTCACCGTAATAGTAAACATGAATCGAATCACCTGCTGAAAGTCTGCCGTCACTCGGAATAGCTAACCATTCATCAGGTTTATCAGGTTCTTCGTAAACAACGCTATAAACTTTAAGAGATTTGCTTTCTCTGTCAGCAATACTGCCTGCAACAGTTTTTACGTTATAGAAGCCTGCATCATTAAGTTTTTTTATAGCATCTTCCATAGACATACCATCAACTTTTGGTACTTTATAACCGTTGCTGACTTTTATTGTTATATCACGTTTACCATCAACTGATGAAAGAGATGTACCTTTAGGAATATCCTGTGAGATAATCGTACCCTTATACTCTTCACTATCAACGTAAACTGTGTTGAAAGCTAAAACCTTTTTATAATTTTCGTCGTTTTTAACATCTTCAAAAATCATTCCTTTAAAATCAGGAACTTTTATGCTGACAATAGAATCTTCGTCTTCAGTTTCGTCTTCAGTAACATCTGCTACAGCCTCTGTATTTTCTGTAGTTGAAGGTGTTTCATCATCGCCATCACGATTTAAGCCTGCAAAAACAGTAACAAGAATTGCAATACAAAGAATAACGCTTATAACAAAAGCTGCTATTGTGCTTTTACGAAGTTTCTGTGGTTTTTCTTCTTCAGCATCAATATCTTCATCTTCGTCGTATTCTTCATCATACTCTTCTTCATAATCTTCGTATTCTTCATCATCAGTTTCTTCTTCGTTATTAGAAGAATACAACGATGCTGAACCTGCTGCTGCAGGAGAAGCTGATAATTCATCCCTGAAAGTTTCGGCATCGGTTGTTCTTTCTTCAGGAAGAATCTGTAAAGCATTGACAAGTGCATTGATAACGTATGCAGGAAGCATCTCGGCAAACTTACCGGGAATCATCAATTTATCGTTTGTAAGCCTTGAGGCAGCACTCATAGGAACGCTACCGATAAGAGTCCTGTAAAGAACTGCAGCCAAAGCATAAATATCAGTGCTTGTAGTAAGACCACTACTGAAGCCATACTGTTCAACTGCTGCATAGCCATCGAACAATTCGCTTGACATACCACTTTTTTCGCGTCGAATAGCTTCGATACAATAATCAGTAATACGAAGCTTACCTTTTTTATCAATTACAAGTGTTGTAGGTGAAATACCACCGTGTATAACCCCTGCATTATGAAGCTCATTGAGTGCAGAAATAACAGGCATAAACAATACTCTTGCATCATCCCAGGATATGTATCCCTGTTCAGTTTCAAGAAGATATTCACGGAGAGACTGACCCTCGCCTAAATACTCACTGATAACGTATGCTGTGCCTAAATCTTCTACAATTGCATAAACACTTGTAAGTGCTGTATAGCCTTTTAAGGACGCAACTGTTCGCCAGAGTTTAAGAAAATCGTCTTTGATGTCAATAAACTCTGCAGCTTTGCCGATATTTACAAGACAATAATTACCGTCACCCCTTGAAAGAAGTCCTTCAGGATAAAGTTCCCTTATAGTAACAGGGACTTTTCTTTCTAAATCGAAGCCGTAATAAGTTATACCTTCGCTATTACTGCTGACCATCTTACCAATAAGATATCTGGTGCCTATAACTGTTTTAAGGGGAAGATACGGGTCTGTTTGTGGTTCGTTGCTTTCGTTGCGACAATAAGGACAAACGTTGTTGTCACCTATTCTTCGCATACATCGCAAGCATAACTTTTCTTTTTCCATTGTGTAAATTCACCTTAATCGTTAAATTCAGGTTTTGCTGAAGCACCTGTACCGAGAGCATCTTTCACACTCTGACGAAGACGTCTGATATCATTAACGCTGTTTGTAAGGGTTTCATCTGTATCTCTGATGATGCTTTCTACGTAAGCGCTTGCGTTTCTACGGATATCGTTAGACCATTTTTCTGCTCTGAGAGTCATATCTTCAGCTTTCTGTCTTGAAGATGCAAGAAGAGCTTCTGAATCTGCTTTTGCCTGGCTGAAAATATCTTCAGCAGCACTTTTTGCTTCTTTTGTAATCTGATGTTCTTCAATCATAATATCTGCTCTTTGACGTGCTTTATCTATAATGCTTTCAGCTTCTGCCTGAGCTTTATCAAGAATGTCACGTCTTTCCTGAGCAATTCTTTTAGCCTGTGTAATTTCTTCAGGCATATTAAGACGGATGTCTTCAATAAGTCTTGAAAGTTCCTCTCTGTCGATCATTGTTTTGCCTGTTAAAGGCATAGTTTTTGCTTCATCGATAAGTCTTTCGATATCTGCAAGTGATTTTTCAATAATACTTGTGCCCATTGGTCTGATTCCTTTCGTTTTTAGTTTATTTTCTTGATAATCTTTTTACTATATCGTCTCGGATTTCAGCGGGAACAAAGCTGCTCACATCGCCACCTAATCCGCAAACTTCTTTAACAACACTTGAGCTTAAAAACATATGCTCAGCATTAGAAACCATAAAAATCGTTTCCATTTCGGGATTCAAACGTTGATTCGTAAGTGCCTGACGAAATTCATCATCAAAGTCAGATACAGCACGTAAACCCTTTACAACGGCATGCGCACCCTTTTCCTGAACGTATTCTGCAAGAAGACCTGCATAAGTATCTACGTACACGTTAGGTAAATCCTTTGTACAACGTTTTATAAAATCTACTCGTTCCTCTGTGGTAAAGCTACCAACGTTTTTGCTGTAGTTTCTCATTACAACAACAATAACCTTATCAAAAAGCTTTGATGAACGGGTTATAATATCAAGATGACCTATAGTAAGCGGATCAAAGCTACCGGGACATACAACCGTTTTACCCATTTTAAAAATCCTTTCTATACACAGTCAAGGCAATTTTACCGTACTTATATCTTTTTGATGTAAAACCGTCAATAGTTTCGGGTAAAACCTCTTCTGCTGCAGTTTCACAAACAATAATACCACCATCGGCTATATGAAGTCTTACTCTTTCAAGAGCATCTTCCATTAAGCCTGCCCTATAAGGTGGGTCAAGGAAAGCCACATCAAACATTTCAGAAGTTCTGTCAAGGTAAGAAAGTGAATCACCAAGAACTGTTTTTGAAACATTTCTGAAGCCTGTTACTTCAAGATTTTCTTCGGTTACTGAAATTGATGCACGAGAAATATCTGCAAATACTGCAGATGCAGCTCCCCTGCTGAGAGCTTCAATACCAAGCTGACCACAGCCGCAGAACATATCTAAAACTCGTCTGCCTTCAATTTCAAATTGAATTATATTGAAAATTGATTCCTTTACTTTATCGGTTGTAGGTCTGACACTATCACCTTCAAGTGTTTTTAATTTACGTCCTCTTGCCGAACCGGTAATAACTCGCATCAGACAACACCTCCGTACTTAAATTTGATTACACACGCTAATAAATAAAAACATATGAAATCATTATATTATTGCATTTATTATGGTATTTTGTCAAGTTTTTTTGAGATACTTCGTTATTGATTCCCCATAATTTGTATGATAAAATAAATTAAAATATTTTTGGAGTTGTAGTATGGCTGAAATTGAAATAACTAATATGATTATGGTACAAAATCCCGACACAAAAGAGGTTCTTGTACAAAACAGAGTTAAATATTGGTGTGGAATATCTTTCCCAGGTGGTCACGTAGAAAACGGAGAAAGCGTATACGATTGTGCTATGAGAGAGGTAAAGGAAGAAACAGGTCTTGATATTAAAAAACTAAAATATTGTGGTCTTATTCATTGGCACAACAACGAAACAAATGACAAATATTTTGTTCACTGTTATAAGACAATGAATTACAGTGGTACACTTTTAGATAAAACTGATGAAGGTGAAGTTTTTTTCACTTCTTTAGACAATTTAAAAACAATGAAATTAGCACCAAATTTTGACAAATATCTTGATTTCTTTCTAAATGATGAACAATGTGAATTGTTCTGTAATTGGAACGAAAAGATGAAAGAAAACTGCAACGGTGAGCCTGATTGGGATTTTCAGTACAGATAATAAAAATTAAAAATAAGAACGGAGCAGGTCAGAAAAACTTGCTCCGTTAATTTATTTTATTCACCTGTAAATGCCTTTATTATTTCAACTGCATTTGCTTCAGTTATACCCGGCACACTCATAAGCGTTTCTTTATCAGCCTTACCGATTGCTTCTAAAGTTTTAAATTTTATCATCAGATTTTTTGCCTTTTTCTCACCTATTCCGTTTATATCGGTAAGGGCTGCTGACAAAGCTGATTTCGTATGTTTTTTTCTATGATATGCAACAGAATATCTGTGAACCTCATCTTGTATATTCGTTACAAGGTTAAAGGCTTTTTTCTTTGAATTAAAATCAATTCTGCCACCGGCAGTTGAAATCGCAGAGGTCCTGTGCTTACTGTTTTTAACCATACCGAAAACAGGAATATCCAAGCCGTATTGTTCGAGTAAGGGCAAAACTGCATTCACCTGACCCTTGCCACCATCAAGAAGAATAAGGTCGGGTAGTCTTGCAAAGCCAACGGTTACACCCAATTCCTTATGTTTATAATATTCATCAAAACGTCTTGACAAAACTTCTTCCATAGATTTGTAGTCATCCTGACCTGAAAAGCCTTTTATTGCAAAACGACGATACCCACTTTTTAAGGGCTTACCATCTTTAAACACTACCATTCCTGCCACGTTGTCACTACCACCTGTATGAGATATATCGTATGCTTCAATATATTCAGGAGTTGATTTAAGACCCAGCATCATAGCAAGTTCTTCAAGAGCTTCGCGACTACGGTCATTACAACGGTATTTTTCCGTAAGCTTCTGCATAGCATTTGCTTTACACATCTCAACAAGTCTTGCCTGTTCACCCTTTTGGGGAACAACGATACTTACGTTAGTGCCACGTTTTTCACTAAGCCATTTTGTAATATTTTCGACGTCAGCAATTTCACCGTCAAGCTCTATTCTTGGTGGGATTTTTCTGTTTAATGAATAATATGAAGTTATAAGCTCGGCTCTCATTTCTGCTATGCTTTCACCTTCATCAGTAAAAAAATGCTCGCTGTCAACAAGCTTGTTATCTTCAAATCTTAATACTGCCCAACATGCTTTACCATCCATAACAGACAAGGCAAAAACATCCTGTACTTTATAGGTTGAAGACACAACCTTCTGGTTACTGCCTACTTTTTCTATGCTACGTATTGTATCTCTTATTTTGGCAGCTTGTTCAAAATCTAAGTTTTCGGCTGCTTCTTCCATTTGTAAAGTTAATTGTTTTATTGTTTTTTTACTGCCGTTTTTAAGAAATTCCAAAGCATTTTCAACATTTTTTTCGTATTCGCTCAAAGGTAATTTACCTGAGCACGGTGCACAGCAAAGACCTAAATGGTAATTAAGACAAGGTCTTTCTTTACCTATATCCCGTGGAAAAACCTTTGAACAAGACGGAAGTTTAAATACCTTCTTGGCTTCTTCTACTGCTTTTGTAACAGAAAAGCCCGACGTGTACGGACCTATATATTCTGCATCAGAATCATCTTTCTGTAAAACAGCATAAATGTTTCGCCATTTCCCTTTTGTTACTTTAATATAACTAAAGCCTTTGTCATCCTTTAAAAGAATGATGTATTTAGGCATATTCTGTTTAATAAGGCTACATTCAAGAACAAGAGCCTCAAACTCACTATCGGTAAGTATATAGTCGAAATCATCAACGTTTTCAACCATTTTCCTGACCTTTCGTAAAAGGTTTTCCTGAGCACCAAAATACTGACTAACCCTGTTTTTTAAAGCCTTTGCTTTGCCGATATATATAATCTTTTTGTTTTTATCTTTCATTATATAAACACCGGGGGTTAAGGGTAATTTGTTTGCTTTGTCTTTTAACCTACGTAATCTTTCGTCCATACACTCACCTTCTTTCATTTTATAATTAAATAAAGCAAAAGACCTTTCACCAGTTAAACTGTTGAAAGGTCCTTTTGTTGCTTGTTAATATACAGTAATTATGCTTCAGCAAAGCCGCTTTCAACAAGAGCTACAAGAGCATTTACTGCCTGTTCTTCATCAACGCCACCTGCGATGATACGAATTTCAGTGTCACCCATAATACCGAGAGAAAGAACACCGAGAAGGCTCTTTGCATTTACTCTTCTTTCTTCTTTCTCAAGCCAAATTGATGATTTGAACTCATTAGCTTTCTGGATAAAGAAAGTTGCGGGGCGAGCATGAAGACCAACCTGATTTTTAACTGTTACATCTTTAACGTACATAATATTACTCCCACATTCTTAATATATTTCTAACTTGTTTACAGTAGAAAATTCCACTTATCTCTTACTACTATATTATACCACCAAAATATTTTTAGTCAACGAAAAAAAGCTAACCTTTTCCTTAAAAGTTAATAATTCGGTTGTAATACTAAACAAAAGAAAATATAAAAGCTCCGTTTTGTGCAAATTAACCACAAATGTAGATGCTTATTATTAAAGATTAACAATTATTTATTTGTTATTCTTTAATTCCTCTAAAAACGCTTGTTCTTTTTTACTTAATTCAGCATTTTCAAGAAGTTCGGGTCTACGTTCAAAAGTTCTTTCAATTGACCTTTCACGTTGCCACTTTTTAATATTGGCGTGATGACCTGACGTAAGAACTTCAGGTACTTCCATATTATGCCACACGGGTGGTTTTGTATACTGTGGATACTCAAGCAAAGACGAATAATGGCTTTCACCCATAAAACCTTCAGGCTCAGAAAGAACACCCGGAAGCATACGAGCTATTGCATCTGCAAGAATCATCGCAGGCATTTCGCCACCTGTAACAACGTAATCACCAATAGAAATTTCTTCATCAACAATTTCGTCAATTACACGTTGGTCAACACCTTCATAACGGCCGCACAGAATAGCTACATTAGGAAGCTCTGAAAGTTCTTTAACCCTTTGCTGAGTAAGAGTCTTACCACAGGGAGACATATAAATAAAATGGGGTCTTTGTTCCGTTTGTGAGCAAACATTCATAAAGCAATCGTAAATAGGCTGTGGCATCATTAACATCCCTGCACCACCACCGTATGGAGTATCATCCACCTGATTGTGACGGTTGATTGCAAAATCACGAATCTGATGAAAATTAATTTCAACCTTACCCGTGTCTCTTGCTCTTCCTATTATGCTTTCACTCATTACTGCTTCACACATTTGTGGGAACAATGTTAAAATATCAATTCTCATCAAAAAGCCCCCTGAGTGGACGAATATAAACTTTGTCTTCTGCAACGTCACATCTGACAACAACGTCTTTTATTGCAGGTACCAAAACTTCTTTATCATCAGAAGTCTTTACATACCATATATCGTTTGCAGGATAAGATTCTATATCGGTTAATTTACCGTAACATATTGAATTATCGTCTGCATCTAATACATCACAACCGATAAGTTCACTTACAAACCATTTTCCTTCGGGAAGATTTACATCATTTCGTTTCATAAAAAGAACTGTATTTCTTAATTTCTGTGCTTGCTCTACTGTGTCAATACCATCAAGCTTTAATACGGCAACATTGCCGTGAGGTCTGCACGAAACAACCTTCACAGCCTTATCACCCTTACCATCAAAATAAAGAGTTTTAAATTTTTTCACAAACTCGGGTGAATCGCACCAAGGGTTAAGACGAACCTCGCCTTTTATACCGTGAGTGCTGACAATCTGCCCGATTTCAAGATATTCTTTAATCATAATCTAATAAAACTCCCCTGCGTTGAGAGGATTTGGATGCAGAAGACAGCTTTATGAACCGCAAGGCGTATGAAGATACGTCAAGGTTCATAAAACGGCTAAAAAAGGAAAAACGCCCTATGCTAACACAGGGCGCATTTTTTCTTTTTGTTCTGCGCCAAATAAT
>JAZOSL010000015.1:0-2732 GCA_045657085.1 Acutalibacteraceae bacterium
GTGCTGAAATCGGTCTTATTTGTGACTGTGACGAAAAAGCACTTAAATTTGCAGGTGAAAAGTACGATATCCCCGAAGAAAAATGGACTCTTGATTACCACGATATTATAAACAATAAAGAAATCAATGCAGTTTCAATCGGTATTCCCGATCAGCTTCACAAACAGGTTGCTATTGAAATGCTTGAAGCAGGTAAGCACGTTTTATGTGAAAAACCCCTTGCTCTTACAAAAGAAGATGTTGCTGAAATTGTACAGGCTGCAAAAAAATCAGGCTGTGTATTTATGGTTGGTCAAATTTGTCGTTTTACTCCATCTTTCGTTAAAACAAAAGAGCTTATTGAAAGTGGTGCTTTAGGCGAGCTTTACTTCGTTGAAAGCGAATATGCTCACGACTATATGAATATTGTTTCCAATAAACAGAATTGGCGTTCAGACGATGCACGTCACGGTGTTATTGGTGGTGGTTGCCACGCAGTTGACCTTCTTCGTTGGCTTGCAGGTGACCCTGAAGAAGTTTTTGCTTACGGTACGCATAAGCTTTTACCTACTGTTACTTATGATGACTCAACTATTGCAATTATGAAATTCCCTAATGACGTTGCAGGTAAGGTTTACGTTTCAACAGGCTGTAAACGTGATTACACAATGAGAACAGTTATTTACGGTACAAAGGGTACAGTTATTTGTGACAACACTTCACCTACAATGCAGGTATTTACAGTTGATGAAGAAGGTGTTGCTCACGACCCTGAAATTGTTGAGCTTGAAGTTAATAACCACAACTTTGTTAAAGAATTTGAAGTTTTCGCAGATTCTATTGTTAACGGTACACCTTGTCCTACTCCTGCAGAAGAAGGAGCAAAAACAGTTGCTGCTTGTATTGCTATTGTTGAATCAGCAAAAACAGGCAAAATTGTTAAACCAGATTACAGCTTTTGTGAATAATTATGGCAGTTGTTGAAATTTTAAAAGAAAAGGCTACTGCTTACGGTATTGATATAAGTGACGATTTAGCAAAAAAGCTTGAAATTTATGGTGAGCTTTTAAAGGATTGGAACAGTAAAATAAACCTTACTGCTATATTGGATGATGAAGGTATAGCAGTAAAGCATTTCCTCGATTGCTTACTTGTTACAAAATCAGCAGAATTTAAAAGTGGTATGAAGGTAATAGATGTTGGTACAGGGGCAGGCTTTCCTGGTCTTGTTATAGCTGCAGCATACCCTGATGTAAAGGTTACACTTTTAGATTCAACAGGTAAAAAGCTTAAAGCTGTTGCAGATATGGCAGAAAAAATGGGTGTTTCAAATGCAACAGTTGTTCATATGAGAGCTGAGGATGCAGGTAAAAACCCTGATTTTCGTGAACAATATGATTATGCAACAGCACGTGCAGTTGCAGAATTAAAGGTGCTTGCAGAATACACCTTGCCATTTGTGAAAAAAGGTGGAGAATTTCTTTCTCTTAAAGGTGCTACTGCTGTTGAAGAAATTTCAACAGGTGAAAAGGCTGTGCAGATATTAGGTGGTAAAATTAACGGTGTGGATGAGTTTTCACTACCCGGTGGCGACAAACGAGCCATAATTAAAGTGAAAAAGATATCGCAAACTTCGCCAAAATACCCACGACCTTCGGCACAAATCGCCAAAAAACCTTTATAATAATATAAATTCAAAGCATTTTCAGTCGATTTACCCCGACCGAAAATGCTTTATTTTTATGTCTTTCCGTGGTATAGTTTAATCACAGAGAGGGATATAACGAAGCTACACACAAAGGACGGAACAGAATGTTAAAAACTGCATCAAAAAACAAAGCAAGTTGTCAGATTCAACTTATCTCTCACGATACCATAAAGCCTAATCCCCATCAACCAAGAATACGTTTTGATTATAACGAGCTTGAAGGACTTGCCTGTTCAATAAGAAGCAACGGGTTATTACAGCCAATAAACGTCAGAACCCTTAGTGACGGTAGCTTTGAACTGATTTCAGGGGAAAGACGTTTAAGAGCTGCACGAATGATAGGAATGACCAAAATTCCTTGTGTTGTGATGAATGTTTCAGATGAACAGTCAGCACTTTTTGCAATAATTGAAAATGTACAAAGGCAGAATCTTGATTTTTTTGAAGAAGCAGTTGCCCTTGAAAGGTTGATGATAGATCACGGACTTTCTCAGGAAGAAATTGCAAAAAAGCTTGGTAAATCACCGTCCACCTTGTCTAATAAATTACGTCTTTTACGGCTACCCGAAGAGTTAAGAGATAAAATAAGCTATGCAGGTCTTACCGAAAGACATGCAAGGGCGTTGCTTTCGTTACCTGATAATATAACAAGGTCAAGAGTGCTTGATATAGTTATCGAACGTCATTTGACAGTAGCTGAAACAGAACACCTTGTAAAAGACGTCCATAGAAGAAGAAAAGAACCGAAAAAGCAACACGTTAAGGTGTACAAGGATATGAGAATTTTTCTTAATACCCTTAACCATGCAGTTGATACTATAAGAAAAGCAGGTATTGAAGCAGATACAGCAAAAAGCGAAACGGACGAATATTTTGAGTACGTTATAAGAATATCAAAGCCTGAAGAAGCAAATATAATTACAGTAACCACACAGGCATAAGATACAAAATTTTTCGGTATATTCTCCGAAAGGAGTTTATATATAGTGGCGAAAGCCACAAGCCATATCTTTCTCTTTCACACCCCACATCCACAGCGGAAAGC
>JAZOSL010000016.1:0-23621 GCA_045657085.1 Acutalibacteraceae bacterium
CTTGAAATTGACGGATTTGACGTTGACGATATTGAAAAACTCTACGAACTCATTGAAAGCAACAGTATCGAAATTATTGATGATATCGGTGATGAAATGCTTGATGCACTTTCAATGGATATCGAATCAACAAAATCTCCTGATGAAGAAACACCAGCCGATGCAAAAGCTATGGCAATTGATGACCCTGTTAAGGTTTACCTTAAAGAAATCGGTCGTGTTCCGCTTCTTACATCAGAAGAAGAAATTGAACTTGCTATTCGTATTTCTGAAAATGATCAGGAGGCTAAAAAACGTCTTTCTGAAGCAAACCTTCGTCTTGTTGTCAGTATTGCAAAAAGATACGTTGGTAGAGGTATGCAGTTCCTTGACCTTATTCAGGAAGGTAATTTAGGTCTTATAAAAGCTGTTGATAAGTTTGACTATACCAAAGGCTTTAAATTTTCAACCTATGCTACATGGTGGATTCGTCAGGCTATAACACGTGCTATAGCTGACCAGGCAAGAACAATTCGTATACCTGTTCATATGGTTGAAACTATCAACAAGGTTAAAAAGACAAACAGCCAGCTTCTTCACGAAAACGGCAGAGATCCGACTGCAGAAGAAATTGCAGAAAAGCTTGATATGCCTGTTGATAAAGTTCGCGAGATTTTAAGAGTTGCTCAGGAGCCCGTTTCTCTTGAAACACCTATTGGTGAAGAGGAAGACAGCCATCTTGGTGACTTTATTCCTGATGATGATGCTCAGGCACCTGTTGATGCTGCATCTATGGCTCTTATGAGAGAGCAGTTAGCTGAAGTCCTTAAAACACTTACACCCAGAGAAGCGAGAGTTTTAAGTCTTCGTTATGGTCTTGAAGACGGTAACCCCAAAACTCTTGAAGAAGTTGGTAAAGAGTTTAATGTTACCCGTGAACGTATCCGTCAGATTGAAGCAAAAGCTCTTCGCAAGCTTCGTCATCCAAGTCGTTCAAAGAAGTTAAGAGACTTCCTTGATTAATATAAAGGAGAAATAATTATGGCAGAATTTAAATACGAAATTCAGGAAAACTTCGGTGTTGTTTCTGAATCATCAAACGGTTGGACAAGAGAATTGAACCTTATTTCATGGAATGGTGGCAAACCCAAATACGATATTCGTGACTGGGGTCCCGATCATGAAAAAATGGGTAAAGGTCTTACTCTTACAAAAGAAGAGATCGAAAGCCTTTACAATCTTATCGGTGAAGTTTTAGGTAAATAAAATAATCTAACATACAAAACGACGGCTGCTTTTAGCCGTCGTTTTATCTTTTATTTGTGCCTATTGATAATAAAAATTCAATTAAATGCTTAAGATAATCTAAGTAATTGATGATTTATTAAAACTTGACAAAATGAGCATGTATATAGTATAATTCCTTTGTGTAATTATGTACAGAGGAGTGCTGTATTTTATGTTAAAAACCAAGTTGAAAACATATCCGATTTTTAGTCTGTTATTTGCTCTTTCAGCAACTCTCGTGACACCTTACATTTTAAAAGATCAGCTTACAGCATTTTCTTTGACTAACAGTGTTTTTTCTGTTTTGATTTTTGTAGGCTATTTTTTCTTGTTTAAAACTGCAACTAAACATATTGAAAAGAAAAAAATGTTGTTTTCTGTTGCACTTGGTTTTGTGTATTCTGTTTTTATGGTTTTAGGCAAAAATGTTATGACAGCAGGCTTTTCGTATATTTTTGAGATAAAAACATGGATTGCTGTTATATTGATTTTACCGGTTTTTTCTGCATTAGCTTTATTATGCTTATCTTATGTACCGTTTGTTAATGCTGCCGGTGATTTTACAATTGGTAAGAAAAAACTTTCTGATAAAACAACGTTTTTTATATTATTTGCTTTGATTTTTATTGCTTGGATTCCGATCCTTTTAGCATCATATCCGGGTGTTTATGGTTACGATAGTGTTTATCAGATAAATATGTATCGTTCCGGTGAGGTTTCTCTTCACCACCCCATAATTCACACATACTTACTTGGCTTTTTTGTTTTGGATGTTGGTGAGATTTTGGGTAGTTATGAAGCAGGTATGTGCTGTTATTCAATATTCCAGATGCTCTGCCTTTCAGCAACTTTTTCTGCCATCTATACTTTTTATGTTTCAAAGAGGTGGAAAAATAAATCAAGGTTATTAGTTTTACTTTTGATTATGTTTTTACCAACCAACCCTATTATGGCTTTTTCGGGTACTAAGGATGTAATTTTTGCTGCCTTTTTTGCCTTATCAACTATGCTTCTTCTAATGGTTGCTGAAAATCCTGAGCGTATAAAGTCAATAAAATTTGACTTGTTAATGATTGGATCGTTTTTCTTGATGACGATTTTCCGTAATCAAGGTAAATTCCTTGTTGCAGCGGCTTTCGTTTTTGCATTTATTTTCCTTTGGAAATATAAAAAGAATCTCATCCTCGTTCTTGCATCGTTCTTGATTTTGATTGGTGTTTATAATGGTCCTGTTACAAAAGCTCTCGGTGGAGTTGAGGCAGCACCAATCAGAGAAATGTTAAGTGTTCCTTGTGTGCAATTAGCCAGAGCCATCAATTACAATGCTGATGAATTAACTGAAGAAGAATGTCAGCTTATTAAAGAATATATACCCAGATATGCTGAGTATGGTTGGAATGCCGGTATTTCTGATGCATTTAAAAATATGTTTGATGATGTTAGGTTCAAAGAAAATCCGACAGAATTTATAAAGCTTTGGATGACAGTTGCCTTAAAATGCCCTCAGACATATATTGATGCGTTTTTAAGATTAACAGTTGGATATTGGTATCCGGATATGAATTATCGAGACCCTCAGGCGTACCATCCTTATTGGGAGTATGCTCCGACCGGAGCACTTGTGTGGTTCGATCCGAATGAATATGTGTTGCTTGAACAAACCCCTGTTAAAGGCTTTGGCTTCTTGAATACAGTGTTATTTAAAACTACCTATTCAAATGCTTACCAGTATTTACCTGTAGTACCTATGCTTCTTAGTTCAGGTATGCTTTTATGGTCTATATTAATGTTTTTTGTATACATTTTGCTTGAAAAGAAGTTTAAGTATTTTATACCACTTGCTTTTATAGCGATGATGTATGTAACACTGTTTTTGGGTCCCGTTGTCTTGTTTAGATATATTTATCCCATCGTTATGATTATGCCGATGCTATTTGCTTGTGCATTTAATATAAAAAAGGAAAAGGATGTGTGTTGACATGGATAAGATTGCAGTTTTAATTCCCTGTTACAATGAAAGTAAAACTATAGAAAAAGTTGTTAAAGACTTTAAAGAAGCTTTACCTGAAGCTGTTATTTATGTTTATGATAACAACTCTAATGACGGTACAGCTGAAATTGCTGAAAAAGCAGGTGCTGTTGTTAGATTTGAATATCAACAGGGTAAAGGAAATGTTATCAGAAGAATGTTCCGTGAAATAGATGCTGAATGTTATTTGATGGTTGATGGTGATGATACATATCCTGCATCATCTGCTCGTGAAATGGCAAACCTTGTTCTTGATAAAAAAATTGATATGGTTGTTGGCGACCGTTTGTCTTCAACATACTTTACAGAAAACAAGCGTCCTTTCCACAACTTTGGTAATAAAATAGTAAGGTTAAGTATCAATACGATATTCAAAAGCAATATTAAGGATATTATGACAGGTTACAGAGCTTTTGGTTACAATTTTGTAAAATCATTCCCTGTATTGTCAAAAGGATTTGAAATTGAGACAGAAATGTCAATTCATGCTATCGACAAAAACATGTCTTTGGAAAATGTAATTATTGAGTATAAGGATCGTCCTGCTGGTAGTGAGTCTAAACTTAATACAGTTTCTGACGGCATAAAAGTTCTTAAAACCATTGTTCGTCTTTGGAAGAATTACAAGCCATTCAGCTTTTTCTCAACTATTGCTGCAGCATTAGTTTTATTGGCAACTATTGTTTTTATTCCTGCAGTAGCGATTCCTTTCATCCAGACAGGTCTTGTTGAAAGATTCCCAACTCTTATTGTTTGTGGTTTCGTTATAATTGCAGCACTTTTATCTTTCTTTAGTGGTATGATTCTTGATGCTATAATTCAGAAAGAAAAACGTGAATACGAGTTCAGATTACAGCTTTTGGGGAAAGAAAAAGATGATAAATAAACTTAAAGAATTGTTTGTTCAGTTGGTAAAATTCGGTGGCGTTGGTGTAGTATGTTTTATTATAGATTTTGCTACCTTGCATTTACTTACTGATTACGCAAAATTGCACTATCTGATTT
This sequence comes from Acutalibacteraceae bacterium, assembly GCA_045657085.1. Classification (GTDB taxonomy): domain Bacteria; phylum Bacillota; class Clostridia; order Oscillospirales; family Acutalibacteraceae; genus DTU089. Next base: position 4,301 of record JAZOSL010000016.1, read on the forward strand.
CTGCAGCTTTTGCTTTTACAGTATCTGTAGTAGTTAACTATTTGTTAAGTGTTAAATTTGTTTTCAATGTTGACCCGGATCTTGATAAAAAACGTAATTTTATATTATTTGTTTTTTTCAGTGTTATTGGACTTGTACTTACCGAGATATTAATGTGGATAGGTGTAGATAAATTAGCATTTAACTATATGATTGTTAAAATCGGTGCAACAGCTATTGTTATGGTTTTCAATTTTATAACAAGAAAACTCTTTTTAGAAAAACACTAAAAGTTGATTGTACTTAAAAATGACGGTTTTATACCGTCATTTTTATTTGGTTATTGATTTAAATATATTTGTTTCCCTGTATGATCAATCTTATAACTATCCCAATAAATAAGTTCACTGACGGTTACGAATTCGTAGCCGTCTTTTTCTAATTTGGTGAGAATTTTATCAAGTGCATCCGGCGTGTTTTCAACTCCGTTGTGAAATAAAAGTATAGATCCATTCTGCACCTTGCTTATAACTCTCTCATACATTTCATCAACGGAAAGTAACTTCCAATCAAGAGAATCAACGTTCCATTGAATCATCTTCATACCAAGACCTTCCGTAGCTTCTATGCTTTTATTGTCATAATCACCACTAGGTGCCCTTACTGTTTTAGGTGATTCACCTGTAATTGTTTTGATTTTTTCATTACAAGATGATATTTCTTTTTTTATATTTTCTCTTGATAACTTACTGAAAGATGGGTGAGTGTCTGAATGATTGCCGATTTCGTGACCATTCTCGTGAAACTTTTTAACTGCTTCAGGGTTTTTATCAACCCAATCACCAACAACATAGATTGTTGCTTTTGCATTATGTTTATTTAATATTTCAATTATTTCGTCTGTGTCTTCAGCAGACCAGGCTGCATCAAATGTAATGGCTATATTTTTATTCAGCGTTTCAACAGAGTATATAGGTAACTTTCTTTGCTGCATAGATACGGTTGTGCTTATATGCGAAATTGTTATTGTAGATATAATTGCAAAAATTATTAAACCAATTGCAACAAAAGACGTGTTTAATGCAATAACTTTATATTTCAAAAAAATCACCCCGAGAAATTATATTCCCGGGGTTTTGTTACTATTCTATATTAATCAATATTCGCCACTTAAAACTGCTTCTGCACAACGTATACCGTCAACTGCAGCAGAAACTATACCACCGGCATAGCCTGCACCTTCACCCGACGGGTAAAGGCCACGAAGCCTTGTAGCCTGGAAAAACTCGTCTCTCACAATTCTTATTGGGGATGAGCTTCTTGATTCGGGTGCTGTAAGCACAGCATCATATAAATTAAAACCATTTAATTTGTTGTCAAAATCCTGAATTGCACCTGCAATAGTATCTGTAACCTTTTTTGGCAAAACAAGACGTATATCTGTCATATTAACTCCTGTAGGGCAGGACGGGTTAACTGCACCGAGCTTTGTTGAAACTTGATTTTTAAGAAAATCACCTAAAAGCTGTGCAGGTGCAGTGTAATCACCACCACCAAGCTTAAAAGCTTTTTGTTCAATTTCTCTTTGTAAATACATACCTGCAAGGGGATGGTCGCTGTCAAACGGTGGCTCGATACCAACAAGTAAAGCACAGTTTGCGTTTTCTTTATCTCGGGCGTATTCACTCATTCCGTTTACAACCATTCCACCATCTTCAGATGATGCAGCTACAACTGTACCACCCGGACACATACAGAAAGTGTATAATCCTCTTCCGTGTTGTGGGTGACAGGCTAGTTTATAGTCTGCAGCAGGTAAAAGGGGAGAGTTCCAGAGTTTACCGTACTGAGCTTTGTTAATATGCTCTTGGGGGTGTTCAATTCTTGTACCTACTGAAAAAGGTTTTTGAATAATTTCAAGCCCTTTTCTGTAAACTAATTCAAAAGTATCTCTTGCTGAGTGGCCAACAGCAAGTATGAGTGCATCAGTTTCTATATCACTTGTTGTGCCATCAGGGTTTTTGTAAGTGACTCCCTGAACAAAACCGTTAGCTGTAATGATATCAACAAGCTGAGTATTGAATTTGATTTCTCCACCTAAACGTATAACTTCTTCACGAAGATTTTTTACTACTGTTTTTAATTTATCTGTGCCAATATGTGGTGTAGCTGAATATAATATTTCTTCGGGTGCACCGAATTCTGCAAAACGAAGAAAAACTTCACGGCATCTTCCGTCTTTTATACCTGTTGTAAGCTTGCCGTCAGAAAATGTACCTGCACCACCTTCACCAAACTGTACGTTTGATTGTGTATTAAGCTTACGTGTAGTCCAGAACATATCGACATCTTTTGTTCTTTCTTCAACTGATGCTCCTCTTTCTAGTACAATGGGGTTTAATCCTACCTTTGCAAGTGTTAATGCAGCAAACATACCTGCAGGACCAAAGCCTGCAATAACAGGTCTTAACGGAAATTTGCGTTTTGCCTCAGGTAAAACATATTCATATTTTGTTGTAACAAAAGCTTTGCTTTGTGGAAAGGGGGCAACTATCTTTTCTTCATCAAGATCGGTTTCGATTTCTGCCGAATAAACAAGTATAATATTGTCTTTTTTACGTGAATCAATAGACCTTCTCGCCAATGAAAAGGTTTTAATATCAGATTCTTTAATTTTTAAAGCTTTTGCTGTTGCTCTTTTTATTTCGTCGTCAGTACAACCTAACGGCATTTTAATTTCGATAATTCTAATCATTTTAAAATCCTATTTTAAATATTTTCCTGCAGATGCCCCTGCAATTCTTCCGGTTGTCCAGGCTAAATGTAAGTTGTAGCCACCACAGTCGCCATGTATATCCAGAATTTCACCACAGGCAAAAACACCGGTAACTAAATATGACATCATTGTTTTTGATGAGAATTCATCAGTTTTTATTCCGCCCTTTGTTATCTGGGCTGAATCAAAACCTTTAGTGCCGTTTATACTTATTTCAAAGTTTTTAATCATTGTAACTATACTTTTGATTTGTCCGGTGGTTATATTTCTGCATATTGTTTTAGGCCTTATAAAGCATCTGTTCATGAGAGCAAAGCCTAATTTTAAGTTTACAATGCCATTAAGAACAATTTCAAATTCAACGTCTCCGGAATTGTTTACAGTATTTTTTATGTGTTCGAAAAGCTCATTTTCGTTTATCTCCGGGCATAAATCAAGGCTTACAAAAAGATTTTTCTTGTTTTCGCAAAGATGAGAAAGATTCATTATAGGGATACCCGAAATTGATTTGTCATTAAACTGGACTTCACCATTTTCATCACCCATAAGAGTAGCACCTGAATAAAGCTTTACATTACATTCAGCTCTGACACCCTTTAGTAAGTTCAAGTCCTTGTCGCTGATTGTAAGTCCGCAAAGTCCAGGGTAAAGTGGGGTTAAAGAGTGACCAAAATCCGTTAACAGCTTGTAACATGAACCATCGGAGCCATGTACGGCTGAAGCTTTGCCACCACCACAAATAATTACAGCATCAAAAATATTACCGTTTATTAAAAAGGCGTTTTTGTTCTTTTTTATCTCTGTAACAGGCGTTTCGGTTGCAATTGTGATACCGTCTGCAACAGCTTTGTTTATTAAAGCATCTTTGATTGTAGATGCTTGTTGTGCACGTGGGTAAAGCCTTTCGTCTTCGCAGTACGAAAGAACACCTAAAGAACGAAAGAAGTTTTCAGTGTCTGCATATTGTGATGTCAATATATCGCGAAGAAAAGCTTTGTTTCCGTAAAAGTGGGAGGGGGATAGATCTTTGTTTGTGAAGTTGCATCTGCCGTTGCCCGTTGCAAGAATTTTCTTGCACGGTTTATTCATTTTTTCAAAAATGGTGATATTAATATCAGGGTTTTCAAAACGAGCTTCAATAGCAGCACAAAATCCTGCTGCACCACCACCGATAACAGCTAACTTTTTACTCAAACAATCCACCTCGTTTCATCAAAGTCAATTTTAGTAAACAACCTGAAACATTATACAACATTTATTTGAAAGTTACAATGAAAAAATTAATAATATTATATATAAAACAGTTTACAAACTATTTTCTTTTTGTTATAATGTGCTTCGTATACTGAATTACTATGTAATTTTATAACCGATTTCTATGTGAAATGGTTTGGAGGAAATATTATGAAACGTGTTGAAATTGCTCAACTTTATAAAAATGCAGAGCAGTTTACAAATGGTGAGATTACCGTTTGTGGTTGGGTTAAAACCCAAAGATCATCAAAAGCTATAGGCTTCCTTGAAATTAACGACGGTGGTTGCTTCAAGGGCTTACAGGTTGTTTTTGAAGATGCAAAAATTTCAAACTTTAAAGAGATTTGTAAAATCAATGTTGGTGCAGCAGTAATTGTTAAAGGTAACCTTATCCTTACACCTGATGCTGCTCAGCCTTTTGAAATCAATGCAACAGAGATAGTTATTGAAGGTGAATCAACACCCGATTATCCCTTACAGAAAAAACGTCATACTCTTGAGTATCTCAGAACTGTAGGTCATCTTCGCCCTCGTGCTAACACATATTCAGCAGCTTTCAGAGTTCGTTCAGTTGCTGCTTTTGCTATTCATAAGTTCTTCCAGGAGAGAGGCTTTATGTATGCCCATACACCTCTTATTTCCTGTAGCGACTGTGAAGGTGCAGGTGAAATGTTCCGTGTAACTTCATTTGACCTTGATAACGTTCCAACTACTGAAGAAGGTAAGGTTGATTATTCACAGGATTTCTTCGGAAAACCTGCATTCCTTACTGTTTCGGGTCAACTTGAAGGCGAGATTATGGCACAGTCTTTCGGTAAGATTTACACATTCGGACCTACATTCCGTGCTGAACGCTCTTATACACAAAGACATGCTGCAGAGTTCTGGATGATAGAACCTGAAATTGCTTTTGCAGACCTTGCTGATGATATGGATCTTGCAGAAGATATGATCAAATATGTTATTAAATACGTTCTTGAAAATTGTTCACAAGAGCTTGAATTCTGTAATAAGTTTATTGATAAGGGACTTATTGAACGCCTTACAACTGTTGCAAATTCAGACTTTGCAAGAGTAACTTATACAGATGCAGTTAAAGAGCTTGAAAAGAATAACGATAACTTCGAATTTAAGGCTTATTGGGGCTGCGATCTTCAGACAGAACACGAAAGATATTTAACTGAAGTTGTATTCAAAAAGCCTGTATTCGTTACAGATTATCCTAAGGAAATCAAAGCTTTCTATATGCGTCTTAACGATGACGGCAAAACTGTTGCTGCTGCCGACCTTCTTGTTATGGGTATCGGTGAAATTATCGGTGGTAGCCAGAGAGAAGAAAGACTTGATGTTCTTACAGCACGTATTAAAGAGCTTGGACTTAAAGAAGAAGATTATTGGTGGTACCTTGACCTTCGTCGTTATGGTGGTACTCATCATGCAGGTTTTGGTCTCGGATTTGAAAGACTTATTATGTATATGACAGGTATCTCAAACATCCGTGACGTGCTTCCCTTCCCAAGAACAACCGGTACAGCTGATTTTTAATATACAGCGTATAGGTTTTTACTAACTTTTGGAGTGTGTTTATGGCTAAATTATATGGTTCAATGTCCCGTGAAGAGTTACAGGCAGAGTTGAATGCTGTTAAAGCAGAGTATGATTCTCTTAAGGCTCAGGGACTTTCGATAGATATGTCAAGAGGTAAGCCGGGTGCTGACCAGCTTGATATTTCCGATGGTATGCTCAAGGTTTTTGAAGACGGTGACTTCAAATGCGAGTCAGGTATTGATGTAAGAAACTATGGTCTTCTTGACGGTATTCCTGAATGTAAAAAGCTTTTTGCAGACCTTTTAGGTGTTAAACCAGAAAACGTTATAGTTGGTGGTAATTCAAGCCTTTCTATGATGTTTGATTTTGTTTCACAGTGTATGTATAACGGTGCGGGTTTTACACCATGGGCTCAGCAGGGTAAGGTTAAATTTCTTTGCCCTTGTCCCGGTTATGACCGTCATTTTGCTATTTGTGAATTTTTCGGAATCGAAATGATAAATATACCTATGACTTGTGAAGGTCCTGATATGGATGCTATTGAAGAAGCCGTAAAGGATTCTTCTGTTAAGGGTATGTTTTGCGTCCCTAAATATTCTAACCCTCAGGGTATTACTTTCTCTGCACAGACAGTAAAAAGAATTGCCAACCTTACACCTGCAGCAGATGATTTCAGAATTATTTGGGATAACGCTTACTGTGTTCACGATTTAACCGACACAACAGATGAACTTGTTAATATTTTTGACGTTCTTCCTGAAAGAAATGCCGATATGGTAATTGAGGTTGCTTCAACTTCAAAAATTTCTTATCCCGGAGCAGGTGTTGCTTGCCTTGTATCATCCGTTGATAATGTTAAAGCAATTCTTAAAAGGCTTACAATTCAGTCTATCAGCTATGATAAAGTTAATATGCTTCGTCATGTTAAATTCTTTAAGAATGTTGACGGTATAAAGGAGCATATGAAGCTTCATGCAAAGATTCTTAAACCTAAATTTGATGCAGTTCTTGATACACTTAATGCTGATCTTAACGGACTCGGTATTGCTGAATGGAACGTTCCTAACGGTGGTTATTTCATCAGCCTTGACGTAACAGGTGGCAATGCTTCAAGAGTTGGCGTTCTTTGTAAAGAAGCAGGTGTTACTTTAACTAATGTTGGTGCAACATTCCCTTATGGCAAAGATCCAACTGACAGTAATATACGTATTGCTCCTACATTCCCGACTCCCGAAGTACTTATGAAAGCAGTTAAAGTTTTAACTGTTTCTGTTAAGCTTGCTTGTTTAGAAGAACTTTGTAAATAAGGTGATGCTATGTTAAGAATCGGTCACGGTTATGACGTTCATGCTTTTGCCGACAACAGAAAATGTATTATAGGTGGTGTAGAAATCCCTTACGAAAAAGGGCTTTTAGGCCATTCTGATGCAGACGTTCTTTTACACGCAATATCTGACAGCCTTTTAGGTGCAGCAGCTTTAGGTGATATAGGAAAGCATTTCCCTGACACTGATCCTGAATTTAAAGGAGCAGATAGTCTTGTGCTTTTAAAATATGTTGTTAACCTTGTTCATTCTAAAGGATACAGGGTTAATAATATTGATGCAACTGTAATTGCACAAGCACCAAAAATGTCACCATACATTGAAAAAATGCGTAAAAATATTTCAGGTGTGTTAGAAATTGACGTTGATTTTGTTAACGTTAAAGCAACAACTGAAGAAAAATTAGGCTTTACGGGCAGAAAAGAAGGTATATCTGCCCATTGTGTCTGCCTTATTGAAAAAGCTTGATTTGTAAAAGTAAACAACTGTACGACCCTTGCATATTATGTACAAGGCAGTTTTACTGCCTGAACTTAATACGGAAGGGTCTTTTTATGAGCAAAAAAGGTATCAAGGTCGCCTCTGTAACTTATGCAATGAAGGGGCGAGAGATTTTGCAAAAAAACGGATATAAAGCATACCTGACCCGCAATCCTTATCCTGAAAATGATGAGGGGTGCGGGTATGTTATTTATGTAAACAATATTGACAAACGCTGTTTTGCATTGTTGAAAAATAACGGTGTTAAAGTCCTGGGAACTGTTGATCTGGGTGATGTTTTATGATTTATCTTGATAATGCTGCCACATCTTACCCCAAGCCACAAGAAGTAATAAATGAAGTCAATAACGCTTTCTTGAATTATGGAGCAAATCCGGGAAGAAGTGGCTATGAAATGTCTTTTAAATCAGCTGAAAGAATCTTTTCTGCCAGGGAAAAATTAAATGATTTCTTTAATGGTTACGGCAGTGAATATGTTTCTTTTTATCCTAATTGCACGTATGCTTTGAATATTGCAATTAAGGGTATAGTTAAAAAAGGTGACCACATTATTATTTCTTCCTTGGAGCATAATTCGGTTTTACGTCCCGTTCACGCTTTGAAAATGCAGGGTGTGTCGGATTACACAATTTTTAAAGCTTATGAAAACGAAGCTGAAATGCTTTCAAACTTTGAAAAGTTGTTCAGAAAGAATACAAAACTGTGTGTAGTAACTGCTGTTTCCAATGTTTTCGGCAATATTTTACCGTTAGAAAAATTATCGCAAATTGCACATAAACACGGTGCATTGTTTTTTGTTGATGGAGCACAGGGTGCAGGGGTTGTAAAAATAGATATGAAAAAACAAGGCATAGATTGTCTGTGTGTACCGGGACATAAAGGTCTTCTCGGTCCTATGGGTACAGGAGCATTGCTGCATAAAAAACTGCCATTTTTCACAATTATTCAGGGTGGAACAGGAACGTCTTCTTTTGATTATAATCAACCCTTGCAATATCCTGAACGATTAGAAAGCGGTACGTTGAATGTTCCGGGAATATGTGGTCTTGAAAAGGGAATCGAGTTTGTAGAAAAGATAGGAATTGACAATGTTTTTGAAAGAGAAAGTGAGTTGTGTGAGCAGCTTTTTTATGGGCTCAAAGAAATCAAAAATGTAGTTTTGTATCGAGAAGATTATGACAGAAAAAAGTTTGCACCTATTGTAAGCTTTAACGTAAAAGGTTATCACAGTGAGCAGATTTCAAGTATGCTCAACGACAAGGGTTTCGCTGTTCGTGGTGGTTTGCATTGTTCACCTTTAGCCCATAAATTTTACGGTACTGAAAGGGTAGGCGCCATAAGGGTTTCACCATCTTTTAAAAACGAAGAAAAAGATATAAATAAACTATTAAATTTGTTTAGAAAAATTGCATTTTAATAAATTATATGATATAATTACAATATATTGGGTGAAAATTTGCGTAAACTCACAAATTTGTAGTTAGTGTAGTATAATTTTTTAGAAAGTGGTGAAAAAATGGAAGGTACTGTAGGTGTATTGGAAAGAATTTCGGGTGCGTTAATGAGCTTTGATTTTTTATCTGATTTACTGGATATTCTTCTCGTTACTTTTATAATTTACGAAGGCATCCGAATTATCCGTGGTTCAAGAACGTTCCAGCTTGTAAAAGGCTTGATCATTATCGTCATTATTTACGGTGTAATCAGCCTTGCGAATATGGAAGCAAGTGCCTACCTTATGAGACCACTTTTAAATAACGGTCTTTTAATTCTTGTTGTTTTGTTTTCACCTGAACTCAGAAATATGCTTGAAAAATTTGGTCGACGTTCTATCACTGATTTTTCATTCCTTGGTTTCAGAGCTAATAAAGCTTTCAATGAAGAGGTTTCAAATCTCGTCAACGATTTTTGTAAAGCTGCAAACGAGATGAGTGAATCAAAAACAGGTGCTCTTGTTGTTTTCGAAAGAGAAACTCCTTTAAATGATGTTATAAATTCAGGTACTATTCTTGATTCTAAATCATCACCTGAACTTTTTAACAGCTTGTTCTTTAAAAATTCAGCACTTCATGATGGTGCCGTTGTTGTAAGAGATGGCAGGATTCATGCTGCCGGCTGTATTCTTCCTTTAACACAGGATAAAGACCTTGCAAGCGAGCTTGGTACACGTCATAGAGCTGCCATAGGTATGAGTGAACAAAGTGATGCCGTTGTTGTAGTTGTTTCCGAAGAAACAGGTTCAGTTTCAGTTGCAATAAACGGTTCTCTTACAAGAGACGTTACACGAGGAAATCTTCGTGAAATTTTATTGAGTGAGCTTCTTCCTCGCTTAAATGAAGAAGAAAGTGATGACAAAAAACGTTTCTTTTCAAGAAAGAAAAAAGTAAAAAAAGAAAATAATAAAACACTCGAAATAAAAAATGATGAAACATCCGATAGTGCTGACAGCACCGAAGACGTAAACAGAGGTGATAGTAAATGAAGGAAAAGTTCAAATTAAACGATCTGTTTTATAACGATAAAGTACTTCTTGCTATTGCTTTTCTCGGTGCATTGATTATCTGGGTTTATGTTGTTCTTAATGTAAGTCCCGAAACAACAAGAACTATTCAGAATGTTAAGGTTACCATTGATAGTGCAGTGCCTTCGCAATTTGGTCTTGAAGTTTTTGGCGAAAACGAGTTTTACGTTGACGTAACCGTTAAGGGTAAAAAATATCTTATTTCGTCAGAGTCTTTACTTGCAGATGATATTGTTGTTACAGCTCAGACTAATAACGTTGATTCTGTAGGAACACGAACACTCCAGTTGAAAGGCGAGTCTGCTTCGGGTAGTGATGATTATGTTATTGAGTCACTTTCTTTAAAAACCATTGACGTGTATTTTGATACTGCAAAAACGATACAGATGGTTATTGAACCTGAAGTTGTTACCGATGGATTTTCTGTTGTTAGTGACGGATATACTTGTGGAACTATTAACCTTTCTGAAACACTTGTTTCAATTACAGGTCCTTCTACTGAAGTTAACAGAATAGAAAAAGTTGTTGCAAGTCTTGTTTTGGAAGAGTCTTTGTCATCGAATAAATCATCTGATGCAAAAGTTTATCCCGTAGATGATAAAGGTAAAAGCAACTTTAATTATTTAACAATGAGCCTTGATAGTGTGGTTCTTACAATTCCTGTTTTACAGGTTAAAGAGCTTTTGACAAGTGTACAGTTCAAAAATGCACCTACTGCATTTGTTACTACACCCTTAAAATATACAGTTTCACCTCAAAAGGATTTATTTAATATTTCTGTTGACGAATACCAAACTGCAGTTGATTTTCCTGTAGGAATTATTGATTTCAGAAATCTTTCACCTTCCAACCACGTATTTAAATTTTCAGCTGATAATGTAAATAAGGCTGATAGCAGTAATACTACTGAATACACGGTTAAAGTTGATATGGCAGGCATTTCTCAGGAATATGTAACTGTACCGTATGAAAGAATCAGAGTCAATAATCCCAATAACATCGGATATTCAGTTTCTGGTCTTAATAAAGCTGTTGTTGTGGTAGGTCCTCAACAAACACTTGAAACCGTTACTGCTGAACAGATTTTTGTTGATGTTGATCTTTCAGAAGTTAATATTAACAACGGTCAGACAACAACTGTACCGGCTGTTGTTACAATCCAAAACGATAGCTGTTGGATTTGTGGTAGTTATACCGTTGAAGTGAGCTTGTAATAGTCTTTATGTGATTAACACATTCAATTACAAAAATTAAGTACTGTAAAAACGTAAATCGAAAGGAGAGTGACTTATGAAATTTAAAAGAATATTAGGTGTTTTGTGCGTGATTTGTTTTATAATTTCAAGTTCGGGTTGCTCTCTTAATTTCTTTTCTGTTGAAAGTCTTATGATGCCACCAACCCAATCAGGTGAAAACGGTGAGATTCAAAAAGCGTTTTTGAAGCTTATGGGCGAAAAAAATATTCAGCTTAAAGCACCGATAACAGGTGAATATCAGACAGCATTTATTCTTAAAGATGTGAATGCTGATGGAATAGATGAAGCTATAGTTTTTTATACCGATTCTTCTGTAGATGCTGTAGTCAGAATGTCACTTCTTGAATGCGTAAACGACACGTGGGTTATTTGTGCCGATATAAAAGGTGGCGGTAATGCCGTTCAGGACGTTATATTCTCTGATGTCGATTCAAAAGGCAGATTTGAAATTTATGTCGGATGGTCTTTATTTGATAGTAAAACAACTAAAGTAGTCAGTATCTACGGCGTTTCACCGGGCGATAATGGTGTTTATGCTTTAAATACTTTAGGAAACGAGTATTACAGCACCAAAAACTTTATTGATGTTAACGGTGATGATAAAAAAGATTTAGTTTTGATATATCTTGATGATACAGGCGAAACACAGAAATCTTTTTTCAGATGCTTTTCTGTAACTGATGAAAAGAATTTTGTTAAATTCGGTGAAACTGAATTGTCTGCTTCAATAAGCAGCGTTTCAAAAATTCATATGGATACAGTTTTAATAAACAATAAGAATGTTACAAGACTTTTTATAGATTGTCTTAAAACCGATAACACAATGTTTACGGAGTTTGTTTATTGGGATTCATCTGTAAATTCGGTTGTTAAAGGTTTAGAAGATGCCGATATATCCACAACGAGAAGTTCAAAGCTTTTCTGTCGAGATATTGACGGAGATGGTCTTTTAGAGATACCTGTCAATGCCCGTCTTTGTGGTGACCCTAATGCACTTACGGTAAAAACCAAAGATATATCGTATACCTTTACAATGCTCCAATGGGTTAACGTATCCGGTGATAAGAGTGAAGGTAACGTTCACACAATATTTAATCCGATTGATTCATACTTATACCGTGTTACACGTATTGACGAAGTAACGGTTAAATATGATATTTACAGTAAAGCTCTTTCATTCAGAATGTGGGATGAAGAAAATCAGTTAATTACAGATGAATTGTTTTCAATATCATTTGTACCGTTAAAAGAACGTACTGCCGAAAAGGGTGAGTTGTTACATTCGACATCATCAGGAAATTTTTATTATACTCTAACGGAGTATGGTATTAATTTCGGCATTACAGATGAAGCCATTAAATCATCGTTCATAATTATTTAATTGAAAGCGAGAAGATTATGAAAAAAGTACTTATTGCTGAAGATGAATCAGCCATTCGCGAAATTATAGCCATAACATTAAAAAGAGCAGGCTACGAAGTAACTGAAGCTTGTGACGGTCAGCAGGCTTTGATGACCTACAATGAAAAAGAAGGGGATTTCGACGTTGTTCTTCTTGATATTATGATGCCCAATATTGACGGATTAGAAGTATGTAAACGTCTCAGGGCAGTAAGTGGTACTGTTGGTATAATTATGCTTACAGCCAAAACACAGGAGATGGACAAGGTATCAGGTCTTCTTATGGGTGCTGATGACTATATCACAAAGCCGTTTTCACCATCAGAGCTTATGGCAAGAGTAGATAGTGTTTATCGTCGTGTGGCTATGAATACCCAGAAAAACACACAAAGCGAAAAAGCCGATAAAATTGTTCTTGAACCATTCGAGCTTAATTTAAGAAACAGGGCATTGTTTAAAAACGGTGAACCTATTGAATTAACTCAGGTTGAATTTCAGATTATTGAATTCTTTTTTTCAAATCCCGGTAAGGCTTTAAGCAGAACTGATATTCTTAAAAAAGTCTGGGGCGAATCTTACTTCGGTGACGAAAAAGTTGTTGACGTTAATATCAGACGTTTAAGAATGAAAATTGAAGACGAACCATCAATTCCCAAACATCTTGCAACTGTATGGGGTATGGGTTATAAATGGTGCTGAATTTAAAAAATATAAAACAAAGGAGTGAGAAAAGTGAAAATCAAGGGTATTACAAAACGTTGGTTAACAAATACCATGCTTATAACTTCTCTCGTTCTTCTTGTTTTGTTTTCAGCTTGTGTTCTTTTTGTTGTAAGCTATTATAACAACTATGTAACAGATTATCTTTCAGGCTATGCAAACGATAACGTTATTACTTTCTTTACTCCCTATTTAGATGCAAGTGACGAAATCTTTGCTCAGAAATCAAAAGATTTTATAGACAGTTTCAATAATGAAAGTCGAATGGAAATACAGGTTATTAACCGTCACGGTGATGTTTGTGTTTCATCTTCAGGCTTTATTGTTGAGGAAAAAATCAACAATATGCCCGACGTTGAAGAAGCTATTCTTTCCAATAGTGGTATCAGTAAATGGCGTGGTTTTAACGATAATGGTGAGCATATTTTTTCTGTAGCAATGGTTTTACCCGATAACTCAGACGGTTTTTCGGGTGCAGTTCGCTTTATAACGTCTATGCGTGGCATCGACAGACAGATACTTTTGTTCATTCTTGTTGTGTTTATTGTGTACTTAATAGCTCTGGGCTTCGTTGCTTTATCAGGTATGTTCTTTGTCAGAACAATTGTTTCTCCTGTTCAGAAAATCAATGACGTTGCCCGTGATTTTGCAAATGGTAACTTTGATGTGCGTGTTGAAACAGGCGTTGAAGATGAGGACGAAATTACAGAGCTTGCCGAGTCGATTAATGCTATGATTGCAGAAGTTGCAGCAACCGACCAACTTAAAAACGACTTTATTTCAACAGTTTCCCACGAATTAAGAACACCCTTGACTGCAATAAAGGGTTGGGGTGAAATGCTTAAAGAGCTTGATGGCGAAGACAGAGAGCTTGCCCGTCGTGGTACCGAGGTTATAATTAATGAATCTGAGCATCTTTCGCGTCTTGTTGAAGAGCTTTTGGACTTCTCAAGAATCCAGAACGGAAGAATGACATTAAGACTTGAAAAAATTGACGTTCTTGCTGAGCTCGATGAAGCTATTTTCGTGTTTAAAGAGCGTTCCAAACGCGACGGTATAGAGCTTACCTACAGCGTACCTGAAATTCCTGCACCAATGATGGCAGACCCTAACCGAATAAAGCAAGTATTTGTTAACGTTCTTGACAATGCTTTTAAATACAGTAAACCCGGTGGCATAGTTAACGTTGAAGCAACTGTTGATAAAGATGTTCTTACTATCAGCTTCCTTGATACGGGTTGTGGTATTGCTGCCGAAGATTTACCCAATATTAAAAAGAAATTTTATAAAGCTAATCTGGAGGTTCGAGGTTCAGGTATCGGACTTGCAGTTGTTGATGAAATTGTTAAGCTTCACAACGGTACGTTCGAAATTAATAGTGAAGTCAATATAGGCACAACCGTCACAATTGTTTTACCTGTTGAAGAAGTTGTTGTAGAAACCCAAGTACCAATTATAGAAGAAATGGTGGTAGATATAAATGAGTAAAGAATGTAACGACAAGGTTTGCCATAAAACTTCAATAGGTGGTCAGGCTCTTATCGAAGGTATAATGATGCAAGGTCCAAAGGGTGCCGCTATGTCTGTAAGGCTTCCTGATGGCACAATTGACACAGAAATGCTTGAAGTTAAACATTTCAGAGATAAATTCAAACCTGCAAAGCTTCCTCTTATCAGAGGTGTTGTAAATATGGTTGAATCACTTCTGTTTGGCTTTAAGTGTATGGAAAAATCTGCTGAAAAAGCAGGTATTGACGATGATACAAACCCTGAAGAAATGTCTAAGCTTGATAAATGGCTTTCCGATCATTTCGGTCCTAAAATGATGGCTATTGTTACAGGTATTTCTATGGTTTTAGGTGTAGCTCTTGCATTTGGTCTTTTCTTCTATCTTCCAACTTTTTTAGTTGATATTGTAGATAAATATATTTTCAAGGATGCTTTATCTGAATTACATCCACTTTTCGAGGGCATAATGAGAATGGTAATTTTTGTTGCTTACGTTTGGTTAGTTTCAAAAATTCCCGATATTAAAAGAGTTTTTATGTACCATGGTGCAGAGCATAAATCAATTTTTTGCTATGAACATGGTCTTGAGCTTACAGTTGAAAACGTAAGAAAACAAAAACGTTTTCACCCACGTTGTGGTACAAGCTTTATTTTCGTTGTGCTTATCATAAGTATTTTCTTATCATCAGCTCTTGTAGTAATTTTCCCCGGAATTGACGATGTGAGAATAGTATGGATGGGTATTAAACTTTTGATTATGCCACTTACGGTTGGCGTAAGCTATGAGTTTATAAGATATGCAGGTAAACACGAAAATTTACTTGTTAAAATTCTTTCAGCACCGGGTCTGTGGATGCAGAGAATTACAACACAAGAACCTACTGATGACATAATCGAAGTAGGTATAGAATCCTTAAAGGCTGTTCTTACGGATAACCCGGAGGATGATGCACTTTGAGAAATTTATATTCAGTTTACAGAGATGCTGTAAAAACCTTGACTGAAGCAGGATGTGACAGTCCTGAGTTTGATGCTCAACAGCTTGTTTCATATTGCTTTGGTATGAACAAAACACAGCTTTTACTTAATTCAGGTAATCCGGTTGATGATATAAAGCTTATTCATTTTGATGATTGTGTCAAAAGAAGAAGTAATCATGAACCATTACAGTATATTTTAGGTATGTGGGATTTTCACAAGTTCAGTTTTAAAGTGGGCGAAGGTGTTTTGATACCAAGACCTGAAACCGAGATTCTTGTTGATTTTGCTGTAGAAAAAATTCAGAAATCACAGTGTGAGGTTGTTTTCGACCTTTGTTGCGGTAGTGGCTGTGTTGGTCTTAGTGTTGCTAAGCTTTTCCCCACCGTAAAGGTTTTTTGCGTGGATATTTCTGATAAAGCAATAGAATATACACAAAAGAATAAAGAACTTTTATGTGCTGATAACGTGACAGTTGTAAAAAAAGATGTTCTTGATGTAACAGGTTTTCTCGGGTTACCTAAGCCTGATTTGATCCTTTCAAATCCACCATATATTAAAACTGAAGAAATAAAAACACTTCAACCTGAAATTGCTTTTGAACCTGTTCTTGCCCTTGATGGTGGGGATGATGGCCTGGTTTTTTACCGTGCTTTATGCGAAAACTGGTTTCCTTTTATTAATAAGGGTGGCAGTATGGCTATGGAGTGTGGCGAGGATCAGGCAAAAGATATTCTTTCAATGTTTGTAAATAAAGCTCAGAAAGCCCGAATTATTAAAGATGCTTCAGGTATTGAAAGGGTTGTAGCTATCACAAGATAAATTTTATCGGAGGTGTATTTATGATAAGATATATCACTCAGTTTGCGAGAGGTGATATGGAGTTTTTAGAACTTGCTATTTTACTAGGCTCTATTTGCTTTGTAGTTTTTTGTGCAACACCATTGCATGAATATGCACACGCTCTTATTGCTGTAAAATTAGGTGATGATACACCTCGTTTAAGAGGACGATTAACAATCAACCCCATGGCGCATATTGATATCTGGGGTGCAGCTATGATATTCCTTTTCGGGTTCGGTTATGCAAAGCCTGTTGAAGTCCGTATGAGACACTTTAAAAAGCCTAAAAGAGATATGGCATTAGTTGCTCTAGCAGGTCCTGTGTGTAATCTTTTACAAAGCTTTGTCTTTATGTTTATAAAATCAGCATGTACATTCGGTGCTTATAAAACAGGAAATGAAACACTTGCTTATATCGGCATATTTTTCTTATATGCTGCTGCAATAAATATAAACCTTGGCGTGTTTAACCTTATTCCTATACCACCACTTGATGGTTCAAGGTTAGCAACTGCTTTGTTGCCTGCAAAATATTATTATAAAATTATGCAATATGAAAGATATATTGTAATAGGTCTTTTCGTATTGTTGATGTTTACTGATATACTTACAGGGCCACTTTCATGGCTTTCGAATTTAATTCTCGGTTTATTCAGTAATATTACACAAATTCCCTTTGAAATGATGTTGAGGTAAAATGGAAAAAATATCGTACAAATTAGAGGTGTTTGAAGGTCCGATGGACTTGCTTTTACACCTTATAACAAAACACAAATTAGATATTTACGACATTCCTATTCTTGAACTTGTTGAACAGTACACTTCTTTTGTACGTGAAATGCAAGAGGAGAATATGGAGGTTGCCAGCGAATTTTTAGAAATGGCAGCACGTCTTGTTTATATAAAAACAGTTTCGCTTTTGCCCGTTTATGATGAGGCAGAAGAGCTGAAGAATGAATTACGTGATGAACTTTTAGAGTATCGCGATTGTAAAATTCTTGCAGGCAAACTTTCACAGATGACAGACGGTTTTAATTATACCGTCCGTGCATTCCCTGAAGATGTTGCACCTGATATGGCATATAAACGTTTACACGAGCCGTCAGAGCTTTTAGGTGCGTATTCGTTAGCTGCAGGTAAAAAAATGCGAAGACTACCTCCACCACTCGATTCGTTCAAAACAATTGTTACTAAAAAAATTGTTTCTGTGGGTTCAAAAATTGAGTCGATAGTAACTTCTTTGAAATCCAAACGAAAAAGAAAACTCTATGACATTTATCGTGAAGCTAAATCACGTTCAGATTTAATTGCAGCCTTTCTTGCCGTTTTGGAGCTTGCTAAAAACAAAACAATTTACGTTTCCGGTGATGGTGACGACGTGCAGATAGAACTTTTGGAAGGAATGGAAAATTCTTGATAGATAAAAAATTAATAGCAGCAGCTCAGGCTGTGCTTTTTGCAGCAGCTGAACCTGTTGAATATTCAAAAATTGCAACAGTATTAGGTATCGATGACGATACAATGCTTACTGTACTTGATGATTTAAAGAAAAAACTTGATGCAGATGACAGTGGTATCTGCCTTTTACAGTTAGATAATAAGTATCAGTTATCAAGTAAAAAAGAGTTTGTTGAAGAGATCAGAACAATTCTTGATTTAAAAAGAAATGCACCACTTTCCCAGGCTGCTTTTGAAGTGCTTGCAATTATTGCGTACAATCAGCCTATAACAAAGCCTTACATAGAACAAATCAGGGGTGTTGATTGTTCAGGTGTTGTTAATACTCTTTGTCAGAAGGAGTTAGTAGAAGAAAAGGGTAGACTTGATGTTCCCGGAAGACCTGTTCTTTATGGTACAACAGCTAACTTTTTAAGATGCTTCTCTTTGAACTCACTTGAAGATTTACCTGAATTACCATCTGCTGACAGAGAAGTTTTGATGTCAGATGTTGATAATGGTCAGCTTTCACTTTTCGATGATTCTAAGCCTGAAAGCTACGATGAAAACAATGAATCAAATACATCTGCTGAAAAAACTGAAGCAGAATAAGAAGATAAATCAGAATTAATTCAGTAATCGAAAAGGGGCGATAATATGCCTGTGTTATATACGTTACTCGGTATAATTCTTTTTATAGTCATTTTGGTTTCTATAAAGGTGTCTGTAATAATTGAATATGGTGAAAAGACTTTTGTTACTTTACAATACCTTTTTATTAAGATTCCGATAGTTGACCCGACTAAAGAAAAGAAGCCGAAGAAAGAGAAGAAACCGAAAAAAGAAAAAGTATCAAAGGAATCTACTGCAGCTGAAAAAACTACTGTTGAAGTATCTGCAGAAACTACTCAGGAAACAACATCGGAAACAACAGAAGATACAACTTCAACTGAAACCGTTGATGAAGCTCAATCAACAGAAAAAAAAGGAAAACAGCCTAAACAGAAAAAACAGGGAAACAGCCTTATTAAACAGCTGTACATAGACCAAGGCTATGAAGGTCTTGAAAAAATGTTGCGTGGTGTCGGTAACGGACTTGGTTCATTTTTCGGAAAGCTTTACAAAACCTTTACAATAGATGAGCTTTATATTAAAATGGTAACCGGAACAGGTGATGCAGCAACTACTGCAATTAAACACGGTAAGCTTTGTGCGTGGCTTTATCCCGTTTTAGGTAAGCTTGTTTCAACGTGTAAGGTGAAAAAATATCATTT
>JAZOSL010000017.1:0-12665 GCA_045657085.1 Acutalibacteraceae bacterium
TTCATTCAAGGGTTTAACTTCTTCTTCAGTTACAGTCTCACTGTAAAGAAGTCTTTTAACAATTCTACCCTTAAGAAGATGTTCTTCAACGATTTCAGGAATATCATCAACCTTAACTTCGCTGTAGAAGCAACCTTCGGGATATACGATCATAATGGGGCCGAGAGCACAAAGACCGAAGCAACCTGTTCTAACAACTTTGATTTCTTCTTCAAGGCCTTTTTCTTTAATATTCTTTTCAAGTGCCTCGATAAGCTCTCCGCTGTGGCTGGAGGTACAACCGGTACCGCCGCAGACAAGTATATGAGAACGATACATTCTTTTTTCCTCCTTATTCTGTAACTGCGCCTACAGTATATTCAATTACAGGCTTACCGTTAACGATATGGTCTGTAATGATTTTCACTGCTTTTTCTGCATCAACCTGAACGTAGGTAACTTTTTCTTTACCGGGTTCAAAAACTTCAACGATAGGCTCGTACTGGCACATACCAATACAACCTGTCTGTGTAACACTAACGTTCTTAATACTTCTCTTAGCAATTTCTTCTGTAAGAGCTTTAAGAACAGGACGTGCACCTGCTGCAATACCACAAGTTGCCATACCAACAACAACTCTGATACCGTCATTACCGTCTGCATCACGTGCTGCAATCTGAGCCTGTGCTTTTTCTTTTATAGCAAGTAACTCTTCAATTGATTTCATATCATTCATTCCTTTCAATAAATAACTGTTCCGTGTTTTCTCGTATATAGTCTTCAATCCACATAATTACCGATGGCTCCGAAAGTGGAACACCGTCGAGAATTTTTTTTATATCAGCAGACTTGAAAACAAATTCTTTTTCATCAACGGAACGAGTGTAAACGAAATCTTTATCTTCATTCATTGAAACTATAGTAGAAACCGTAGCTGCTATATCACCCAACGGAGTAAAGTCAATACTGTCTGTTTTAAAGAGAGCATCAACCTTTGTACCCACACCTAATTCAGAAGTTATTTTAAATGAGCCACCCGTTTGCTCTGCCGCAAGCTTAAAAAGCGGAATTCCCATTCCTACCTTTCTTGTAGTGCGGGTTGTAAAAAACGGATCCTGAACGTTTTTCACCTGTTCTTCGCTCATACCCTTGCCATTGTCGTAAATACCGATAAGCAAGGTTTTTTCTTTGGTGTCTTCTTTAACAAGAATTTCTGTAAGAGAAGCACCTGCAACAATTGAATTCTGGGCAATATCAAGAATGTTTAACGATAATTCGCGCATAACACTCAGTTCATATATTTTGCAAGGATACCGGGTACGTCATCTGCTGTAATCTTACCGTAAACTTCACCATTGATTGTGAAAACGGGAGCAAGACCGCAAGCACCTATGCAACGGCATTCTTCAAGAGAGAATTTACCGTCAGCAGTGCATTCACCGGGTTCAATACCGAGAATCTCACTGATTTTTTCTGTAATTTGTTGTGAACCTTTAACATAGCAAGCAGTACCAAGGCAAACAGAAATATCGTATTCGCCCTTGGGTGGAAGTGAAAACTGTGCATAGAAGGTTGCAACACCGTAAACTTTTTCAAGGGGTACATCCATACCTTCTGCAATCATCACCTGTACTTCACGGGGAAGGTATCCGTAAATACCTTGAGCCTCCTGCATAACGTGCATAAGCTGGCTCTTGTCAGACTTACATTCTGCAATTACTGCGTCGAGTTTAGCTTTCTGCTCAGGTGTACCTTTGAAAGGTATTGTGCTGATTTTCTTGAGCATTATTTTTCCTCCATTCAGAATATGTTAAGTTTGTGGTAAATCGCAATTCACCATCTTACATACTCTAAAAGTATATCATATATGCAATATATATGTCTATAGAAATTCTCACTTTTTTCGACTTTTTTGATATTTTTTTAACATTTTTCTGTATTGCACAAAAACGCTGTTCATTTTTTTACATTTCTATTTTTTTAGAACGAAAAAACACCCTATTTTTTGATAGTATTTGTTTTATTAATGTGATATAATTATTTGTACATAACATTCTCTCCCGGAGGAATTTATATGAAAATAAGTGAAATCAAAAACATCCTTAATGCTGAACTTATCTGCGGTGAAGATTTTCTTGAAAACGAAGTATCGACCGCTTGTGGTAGTGATATGATGAGTGATGTACTCGCATACGTTAAAGAACAGGCAGTTCTCCTTTCTGGTCTTGTTAATCCTCAGGTAGTCAGAACTGCAGAAATGATGGATATGAAATGCATCGTTTTTGTAAGAGGTAAAAAACCCGATTTTGATATGATTGAACTTGCCGAAGAACGTGACATTGTTCTTTTAGGCACAAAACTTGAAATGTTTACTGCTTGTGGTTTACTTTACAAAAACGGCCTCAAGGGAGGCAGTGGTATATAATGGAACTTTTATCTTTACATTACGAGGTAAGTGGAACTGATTTTACCTGTGCCGGTGAAGCATCGGGGAAAATCAAGAAAAACCTTAAAGAATTAGGCTTTCCTACCAATATAGTAAGAAACGTTGCAATCGCCGTTTACGAAGGTGAAATCAATATGGTTATTCACGGTGGCGGTGGTGTTATTGACGTAGAAATTTCACCCGAATGTATTTACATAGTTCTTGCTGACCAAGGTCCCGGTATACCCGACGTTTCACTTGCTATGCAGGAAGGATACTCTACTGCACCCGACAATGTACGTCAATTGGGCTTTGGTGCAGGTATGGGATTACCTAACATCAAAAAATACACAGACGAAATGGTAATTGAAACTGAAGTTGGTAAAGGAACAACCATTAAACTTAAAGTTTTTGTCCAATAATTCTAATCACTAAAACTTAACGAAAGGAACGTTTTTATGGATACATATTTCCATTCGGTACGACTCGATAAGGATAAGTGCCGTGGCTGCACAAACTGCATAAAACGTTGCCCTACTGAAGCTATACGTGTGCGTAACGGAAAAGCAATTATATTAAAAGAACGTTGCATTGATTGTGGTGAATGTATAAGGGTTTGCCCCCATCACGCCAAATATGCCAACAGAGATTCGTTAGATCAGATCAACGACTACAAATATAAAATTGCCCTTCCTGCTCCTGCTCTCTATGGTCAATTCAATAATCTTGATGATATAAATATAATTCTTAATGCGCTCCCCTCTTTAGGCTTTGACAGCGTCTTCGAAGTTTCAAAGGCAGCTGAACTTATTTCTGAAGCTACAAGAATTTACATGACAGAAAACGCCCCCAAAAAACCTGTTATTTCTTCTGCCTGTCCTGCTATTGTGCGACTTATCAGAGTTTGTTTCCCCGAGCTTGTTGATAATATTTTGCCTATTACTGCCCCCGTTGATGAGGCCGGCAGATTAGCAAGAGAAAAGGCTGTAAAAATAACAGGCTTGAAGCCTGAAGAAATAGGCGTATTTTTCATCTCCCCCTGCCCTGCAAAAATCACGGCAATCAAACAACCTATTGGTATTGAAAAATCTCACGTTAACGGTGCAATAGCCATCAATGATATTTACCCGGTTTTATTAAAAGCTATGGAAAAACACGGTGAATACGATGAGCTTAAAGCACTTCACGAATCAGGGGTTATTGGTATAAGCTGGGCAACAAGTGGTGGTGAAGCTACGGGCACTCTTAACGATAACGCCCTTGCAGCCGACGGCATTGAAAACTGTATGAAAATTCTTGAAGAGGTTGAAAGAGGCAACCTTGACTCCGTTGATTTTATTGAATTAAACGCTTGTCAGGGTGGTTGTGTTGGTGGTAGCCTTACTTCTGAAAATCCATTTATCGCAAAATCGAGATTGATGAAATTAAGAAAATACAGTCCCATTTCATGTAATCATCTTTCAACAAAGGCTGTTCCCGGCGAGCTTCTTTGCACCGAGCCTATTGAAGCCTGTGATGACGTTATGAAGCTTGCTGACAACGTTGCCGAAGCTATGGCAAAAATGAGCAGAATGAAAGAACTTTTAAATGACGTATTCCCCGGTCTTGATTGTGGCACTTGTGGTGCACCAAGCTGCAGAGCTCTTGCAGAAGATGTCGTAAAAGGCTACACAACCGAGCACGACTGCGTATTCAGAGCAAGACAAGAAATTCAGGAAAGCGACAACAATGAAGAATTAGGTAGATTTATACCTGCACCATTCAGAGAATAATATTAAGGAATGATAATATGACAGTTAAACAACTACAAGAAAATCTTCAACTTAATTTTATATGTGGCAACGAAATTGCCGAAAACAGAGTTGTTGAAGGTTGTTACTGTGGTGATCTTTTAAGTTGGGTTATGTCCCGTGCAAAAGAAAATGATATTTGGCTCACAGTTATGGGTAACATAAATTCTATCGGTGTTGCTGTACTGGCTGACGTTGCTTGCATAGTACTTACAGAAAATGCAGCACTTGACGAAGATGCAAAAAATCGTGCAATAGAAAATGACGTTATCATTCTCCAAACAAATAAAAACTCTTATCAGCTTGCTGCTGAGATTTCTAAGTTAATATGAAGCTTTATTACGATTTACATATGCATTCTTGTCTTAGTCCCTGCGGTGACGCAGATATGACACCCCAAAACATTGTCAATATGGCAAAAATAATGGGACTTGACGTAATCGCACTTACAGATCACAACAGTGCCAAAAACTGTCCTGCCGTAAAAAAAGCTGCTGATGAAGCAGGTATAACTTTTATACCGGGTATGGAATTATGCACTTCAGAAGAAGTACATGTCGTCTGCCTTTTTTACACATTGAAAGATGCTTTGAATTTTTCTGATTATGTGCATTCAACACTTCCACCTGTAAAAAACAAACCCCATATTTTTGGTGAACAGTTGATTTGCGACGAAAACGATAATACTGTCGGACACGAAGAAACTCTTCTTGTTACAGCAAGCAGTATAAGTACAGGTAAGGTTGTAGAAACGGTTAAACGTTTTGGTGGTATTTGCTACCCTGCTCACATCGACCGTTCATCCTTCAGCATTTTATCAAATTTAGGCACTATTGATGATTACTTTGGTTTTTCCTGTGCCGAAATTTTTGATATAACGAAAGAATGCGAATTAAAAGAAAAGCACCCTTATCTGAACGAATTAAAAATACTTTCAGATTCAGATGCTCATTATCTCGAAAATATGCGTTTACCGGAACAAATCATAGAAGTAGAAAGCAACACAGTAAAATGCATACTTGACTCTCTAAAATAAATAAAACGAAAGCTCTCTGAGATTTTCTCAGAGAGCTTATCTTTTTACTTAATAAACCGGATTAACATAACCAATTTTACTCCATATAGTAACAATACCATTTTCAATATTGGCTATTTTATCTTCAGCTTGTTTAAACTGACCTGTGTATTCCCAGTTAATCATACCATTTTCTACGTAGTAGCCTACACCGTAGTATTCTACGATACCTGTAAACCACCAAGCAACTTCACCATATTTTGTACAATACCAATAGCCCTCGTACCAAACAAGTGTATCGCTATTCCAGTTAACCTTACTTTCTTCTACATAGTACCATGTACCATTATAATTTGTAAGGGTTGTTACGCCAAAGTTAAGCACACCGTCCTGAATATAGTACCACTCACCGGTATAGAAAATAAGTCCTGTGTACCACCATGCAACTTCACCGTATTTTGTACAATACCAATTACCGTCGTACCAGACAAGTGTATCGCTGTTCCAGTTAATCTTACCGTTTTCTACATAGTACCATGTACCATTATAATTTGTAAGAGTTGTTACACTCCAATCTATAACACCGTTCTGAACATAGAACCATTCACCATTATAAGGAACAAGTCCGGTGTACCACCATGCAACCTCACCATTTTTAGCATAATACCAATTGCCATCATACGATACAAGTGTGTCGCTATTCCAGTTTACCACACCATTTTCGACATAGTACCAATTACCTGCATAAAATTCAAGACCGGTGTACCACCATGCAACTTCACCGTATTTTGTACAATACCAGCTACCATCATAAAATACAAGCGTGT
Organism: Acutalibacteraceae bacterium; assembly: GCA_045657085.1. GTDB lineage: Bacteria > Bacillota > Clostridia > Oscillospirales > Acutalibacteraceae > DTU089. The sequence continues at coordinate 6,037 of JAZOSL010000017.1, forward strand.
CACTATTCCAATTAACTTTACCATTTTCTACATAGTACCATGTACCACCATATGAAACTAATGTTGTGGCATATTTATTCAAGTGACCATACTCAACATAATACCATTCATTATTATATTGCGTAAGCGTTACTGCACCCCAATCAAGAACACCGTTCACAACATAATAATATTCATTATTGTAAGCTACTAAGCCGGTATAACTCCAATCAACGTTTCCGTTTGATACATAATAATAGCCACCACTATATTCCACAAGACCCTTATAGTTATAGTTATAACTTGAACCGACAACGCATCTCCAGACGTTGTTTACATTCTTCAATGAAGGGGTTCCGTTTACGGTGAGAGTTTTGCTTATACCTACAGGATCGAATGAAGATACGCTGTCACCATAACAAGCCTGAACTGTATAAACATAGTTATTTGTATAGAACACTGTAGAATCGAGATAACTGTTTCTTGTTACACCTGTAGCAATAAGATTCCAGTTTTCTCCATTACAATCTTTTCTATAAACATTATAAGAATCTGCACCTTCAACACTGCCCCAAGCTAACAATATGCTATTTCTGTTTGAAACAGAGGCAGATGTAAGTTTAGGAGCTGTTAAGAATCTGGCACTTGTCTCTGCAGGTTCACTATAAGTTACGCCACTATAAGCATAAAGTGAATATATATTATCTTTGCCTGAAACGGCTGCTGTGTGAGTATAAGACGTTGCATCCGCACCAAGTCTTGCTAATTCAGTAAAGTTAGTTCCGGATGTTTTGTGATAAAGAACGTAACCCTCTGCACCTGCAACAGGATTCCATGAAAGGTTAACACCATCATAGCTATTACCTGCCCAGAAGCCTGTAGGTGCATAAAGGAATTTAACCCATACACCTTCTTTGTTATATAAAGAGGTTTTATCACCAATACAAGCAATTATTGTGTAACCATAAACGTTACCACCTACAACATCATAATCATCGTAAGCGTTTGTTGAAACAGTATCGCAATATTCCCAACCATTAATGGAATCGCTCCATCTGTATACTTCGTAGCTATCAGCACCACCAACACTTTTCCATGTAACAGTAATTCTGTTACCGTAAGAAACTGCATTGTTCACAGTGGGAGTTGCGATATATAAAGTTTCATTTGAAGGCTTGGAGTTTTCAGTTTCATAAAGGCCTGAACCACCTAATGCAGAAACTTCATAAGTATATGTTTTACCACTGGCTACTCTTGTATCGCGATATTCAGTATTTGCTGAATTTCCCACATATGTTAAGCCTGAGGTTGCTGAATCTCTTTTGAAAATCTTATAGCCATCAGCAAAATCAGCTGCATCCCATTTTATAATAACACAATTCTCGCCTAACTCAGTTGTAACGTTTTTAACAACAGGAAGTTTCATCACTTCTACACAGCCCGTACCTAAGACGCTACAAATCTCTGCGTTTTTAACAGACTGTATTTTATATAAATATATTTTGCCGTTTTCAACTGCTTTATCCTGATAAGTTACAGCACCATTTTCAGCAATAACATTCTCAACAAAACTATATTCACTTTCATCCGAAGCTTTCTTATAAATGTTATAGCTTACTGCACTTTTAACTTCTTTCCAGTTCAATGTAATTGCTTCGTCTGAAATATTTGCAACAACATCGTCAGGAGAACCCAAGAACTCAATGCAACCATCTTTTGCAGATGTCTCAGCAAGATATTCTCCACTATGAGCTTTTACTGTAAAATAATACTTAACACCACTTTCGAGTGCCTCGGTATCACATGATGTTTCTTTTACGTTTTTAACAAAACTGAAATCTTTTTCATTTTCTGCCTTCTGGTAAAGGCTATAAGAAACTGCACCATCGAGAGGTGTCCATGAAACATTTGCACCTGTTTCTGTCATTTCTGCATTGACATAAGTAATTGTACCGAAGTATTTACCCTTTACACCCGAATCACTATGTGGCACGACAAAACCTGCAAAGTTATAAGGCTCCGCTACATATTCAAAAACTTTATTCAGGTCATCACCTGAAATAACATCCACATATTCTGTATCAGGTGCTGAAACATCTGCTATCTTAGTCCACTCTGTTTCATTTTCAGCTCTACGGTAAATGTTATAACCCTTCGCACCAACAACATTTTCCCAAACAAATTTAAGTCCTTCTGTTGCCGAAAGAACTTCTTTGTTTTTTACTGCATTAAGTGGTGTAAAAGAATCAGTTGCAATAACAACTGGCTCTGCTTTTGTTATAGTGCTATCTTCATCATCTGTAATATATCCGGAACATTCAAAATCAACTTTTGTTTCTTCACGTTTTTCTGATATAGCTTTAAAAGTTATCTTAACAAAACTCTTTGCTGAATCACCGGTTGATGCACCATTAGGATTAAAAAAGGCTATTGTATATTTGTTCGGAGTATTTGAATTTGAACCTTTTTCATACAAACCGTCAATTACAGTATCAAACTCATTATAGTTAAGACTTTCACCAACAGGACCACTTTTGCTTTCATTAACTGCAAGAACAGTATTATCAAAATAGAAGTTCATAACAGCTGATTTTAAGCCTGTCTGGTTAGGGGCAAGAGAAATAACATATGTAATCTCATCATTGCTGAATCCTGTATTTGTAATTGTAAAAATTTCTTCTGCTTCTAAGGCAAAAACCTGAGCACATGTTACACTGAACATTGACACAAGCATCAAAACACTTAAAAGCAAGGATATAGTTTTTTTCAAAACAATTCCCCTTTCTAAACATAATCGTATACATTGTTAATATACCACAAAATAGAATGTACTGTCAACGAAATCGGAAAAAAGAAATGTAAACATTTTATAAAAAGTCGGCTGTATTTTTTCAATACAACCGACTAAATTTAATATTTTATTTTACGACTTCACCATTAACAATATCGTACTCAATACCATCCTGTGTGAAAGAACCGGTATAACTGAAATCAACCACACCGTTTTCTACATAGTACAAGTTACCGTTATACTGTGCAAGTCCTGTGTACCACCATGCAATCTCACCGTATTTTGCACTGTACCATGCGCCATCATAGAACACAAGTGTATCACAATCCCAGTTAACCTCACCGTTTTCTACGTAATACCATTTACCTTCGTACAATTCAAGACCGGTATACCACCATGCAACTTCGCCATATTTTGTACAATACCATTTACCATCATAGAACACAAGTGTGTCGCTATTCCAGTTAACCTTACTTTCTTCTACATAGTACCATGTACCATTATAATTTGTAAGGGTTGTTACGCCAAAGTTAAGCACACCGTCCTGAACATAGTACCACTCACCACTATAGAAAACAAGTCCTGTGTACCACCATGCAACTTCACCGTATTTTGTACAATACCAATTACCTTCGTACCATACAAGTGTATCACTGTTCCAGTTAATCTTACCGTTTTCTACATAGTACCATGTATCATTATAGTTTGTAAGAGTTGTTACACTCCAGTCTATAACACCATTCTGAACATAGAACCATTCGCCATTATAAGGCATTAATCCTGTGTACCACCATGCAACTTCACCGTATTTTGTACAATACCAGCTACCATCATAAAATACAAGCGTGTCACTATTCCAATTAACTTTACCATTTTCTACGTAGTACCATACACCATTGTAATTTGTAAGAGTTGTTGCACCTAAATTAAGCACACCGTTTTCTACGTAGTACCACTCATTGTTATAGAAAACAAGTCCGGTGTACCACCAATTGATTTTACCGTTTTCAACACAATACCATGCACCATTATAGAAAGAAAGTGTAATTACTGATCCCCAATTGAGTCTACCACCTTCTACGTAATAGTATTCACCATTGTAGTAGGTAATGCCTGTATATGACCAATCAACAACACCATTTTTAACATAGAACCATTCATTGTTATAGCCAACAAGACCACTGTAATCGTAGTTAACTGCACCATTTGTATAGCAATACCAAACGCCGTCATTACCTAAAACAAGAGTCACGTCAGGCTTTGCATAAGTCTGAATTGCAGAGATTCTGTATTGTGGACTTACGTTATTACCTGAAACAGAGCAAACACTGTATTCATAATTATTCCAGTTCTGAAGCGAACTTGAAGAATCTATAAGAGAAGTTCTATCGGTTGTATCAACATAAACCCAAGCGCCCTTTGAGCCATCAACATTAATTGTTCTTCTGTAAAGGTTATAACTGCTTATACCGTCTACAGCAGGCCATGATGCAATAACGTTAATACCACTGATATTAAGCCATAATGCAGAGGGTGCAATCAGATAACAAACTGATGCGCCTTGTTCAAAGCCTGAATTAAGACCGTAGCCGTTTACTGCCCTTACGGTATATTGATAAACATTATTGTTGGCTACTGCATAGTCTACATATGAAGTACCATCTGTCACAGTAGCAATTTCTTTCCATAAACCGTCAACAACTTTATAAACGATATATCCTGTAGCACTCTCTGTAGGCTCCCATGTTACGGTTACGCCACCTTCGAACATTTCTGCTTTTATTCCACAAGTAACACCAAGAGTGGGCTGATCAACAACCATAAAGGGTTCATAATCGCCTTTATTTATGTTAAGACTTGGCTGAGAGTCGCTATCAAACTGATCGCAATAAAAGCTGACATTTGTGTGAGGTCTCGCACTATCAACTACTCTGAATGTGAACTGCATAAACGCATTGTTGCTGGTTCCGTTTTTATAATCACTCATGTTCATATAAGCAACAGAATATGCATTGTTACTACCATACACTTGACCGGCTGTATAAAAACCGGAAATGGTAGAACCTGCTGCCTGACCGGCTGATACCGGCTGAAGAACGTTAGGATCATACACTGCTTTTACAATAGCACCTGCTGTAGAAACACCGGGTTTGAGATAAACCGTGTATGTAATAGTGTCATTATACACACCGGGTGTCCATACGCTCAATACGTTTTCTGCAGTAGAAACTTCAGCAGCAAATGCCACAGAACCAATAGAAAACAAGGAGCATAAAACTAAACTCAAGCAAAGTATGAATGATATACTTTTTTTCATTTAAATTCTTCCTTTCGAATTTCTGTAAACAATAAATCACAGCATAAATACTGACTGTAACTGTACTATGATACTATACCATAAATCATAGTAACCTGTCAACGGAAACCAATTAAAACATTTTGTAAATTAAATGTAACTGATAAGAAAACATTTTATTGAAAAGCCACATTTGTTATGATAATATATTCCTATTAGAAAAAACGAAACGAGGCACTGAAATGAAACCCATACGAACATTTATACAACAAAACCTTATCAAAGCTACAATTGAAGCAGAAAAAGTGATTCATAAAACAACTAATGGTAAATTAGCAGGAAACTGTTTTTTGTCTGCTATAGATATCCCCTACGTAGGAACAAAAGTTAAAATCATAAAAGAAACAGACAATGCTACATATATTGCTAAATTCAATGACGACGGTACAATTGATAACGGGGATTTTAAAATTCTTTCAACAACCGATCTTCATATGTGTGGCAATAATAGCCTTAACAACAAAACTCTCCAAAACGTGGTTAACCAAATTCGCGACGAAAAACCTGATCTTGTTATTTTTACCGGTGACAATATCTTAGGAACTTTTCAGCAAATCGAAGCAGTTCAATTCGCTCAGATGATGGAAAAATTAGGTGTTTATTGGGTTTATGTTTTCGGCAACCACGAAGCAAGAGATGAAAAAGAATATTTCAAATATCTTATCTTCAAGAGCATTACCGACTATCCCCACTGCCTTTCAAAATTCGGTGACCCTGAGCTTTTCGGCTTTGGCAATTTCATCGTTAATATAATGAACTCCGAAACCGAATTAAAACAGAGCCTTGTTTTCTTTGATTCAGGTCGTGATATGACAGATGAACACAGAAGAACTGACGGTGTACCTGCTGATATCCCCGAAGGCTATGATTATATAAAAAAATCTCAGATTGCCTGGTACGAAAAAGAAATTCAATCATTAAAGAAAACTTACGGCAAAGTTGAATCTATGTTATATATGCATATTCCGATCAAAGAATATGAAGAAGTTTTCACACGTAACGAAAACAGTGAATTCGTTCCCACTGGGAAAGCTGAAATTCTTTACGGAAGAATGTATGAAAGTGTAGGATGCTCTCCGTACAACAGTGGGCTTTTTGAAGCTATGAAAAGAAATGGCTCACAGGCTGTATTTGCAGGCCATGACCACGTTAACGACTGGGCTGCAAAATATGATGGTATTTTACTTGTTTACAATCAGTACGCCAGTTACGGTGCATACAATTTAGGTGACTACAACGGTATCCACCTTGACGAAAAGGATTGGCAACAAGGTGTAACCATTACAATGGTTCATCAGGACGGCTCTATTGATTTAAGTCAACGTTTTAATGCTAAATACTTGAAATAACCAATTTACAAAAAGTTCATTAAAAATCGAAAAATATTCACATCTTTGTAATACGTAATTAAATTTTTTAAGTTAAAGTGTAATCAACAAGAACGGAAATGGAAATCCTTCTTGTTGATTACACGTTTTCATTCCTATCTCCTTATTTCCATAT
>JAZOSL010000018.1:0-9757 GCA_045657085.1 Acutalibacteraceae bacterium
AACCTCTTTTTTAATACTGTATAGTAAGTATACCATAACTTTTTAATTCTTCAATAACTTTTTAAGCTCTTATTGAATATTTACGGTGTTTGTGGTATATTGTTAATATTAAATATTTGCTATGTATGTGGTACATTACCATTATTAAGAAAGGTAAAGTTTATGAAATTATCACTTGTTGCACCTTGTTATAATGAAGAAGCAAACGTAAGGCGTTTTTTTGATGCCGTAAAAAATGCTTTTCAAGGCAAGGTTACCGATTATGAAATTGTTTTCGTAAATGACGGTAGCAAAGACGGCACTTATAAAGAATTAAAGAAGCTTTATAACGAAAATAAAAACGATAATAATATTCAGGTTTTAACCTTTAGCAGAAATTTTGGCAAAGAATCTGCGATTTATGCAGGTCTTTCAAATGCAAAAGGTGATTATGTATGTATTATAGATGCCGATTTGCAACAACGTCCTGAAGTTGTTTTGGAAATGCTTAAAAAAATCAATAGTGATGAAGATATTGATTGTGTTGCAGCTTTTCAGGAAAACAGAAAAGAAAGCAAAGTGATGTCAGGAATAAAATCAAGTTTCTATAAAATTATAAATAAAATTGCTGATGTTGATTTTGTTAACGGTGCTTCTGATTTCAGGTTAATGAAACGTTCAATGGTTGATGCAATAATTGATATGAGTGAGTTTCATCGTTTTTCAAAAGGTATTTTCAGTTGGGTAGGCTTTAACACTGTGTATATTCCATACACCGTTGTAGAACGCGAGTTCGGTGAAACAAAATGGAGCTTCGGCAAGCTCTTTAAATATGCAATTGATGGTATAATTTCATTCTCAACATTTCCGTTGAAGCTTGCTACCGGAATTGGTCTTGCAACATCTGTTATATCGGTTTTATATCTTGTTTTTGTTATTCTTCAGAAGCTTATTGCAGGTATTGATGTGCCCGGTTACGCAACTATCGTTGTTCTTGTGCTGTTCCTTGGTGGTATGCAGCTTTTCTGTTTAGGTATTCTTGGGGAATATCTTTCAAAAGTCTATGTTCAGGTTAAAAACAGACCTATTTATATTTTAAAGGAGCATTTAGGTAAGGATGACGAAAATTAAAGAGCTTCTTTTAAAATATAAAGAAATAATAATTTATCTTGTTTTTGGTGTGCTTACAACCATTGTAAATTTATTTGCATTCTGGCTTTTTTCACAGCTTTTAGGTGAAGAATTATATCTTTTAAATAATGCAATCGCATGGGTTATAGCCGTGGTTTTTGCTTTCATTACAAACAAATTATTCGTTTTCGAATCAAAATCGTGGTCAATTAAAATTGCAGGCAAGGAGCTTTTAGAATTTGTTGGTGCAAGGCTTTTCAGCTTCGGTGTTGAAGAGGGTGGAATGTGGCTTTTTATCGACATTTTAGGTTTCGGTGAAAAAGGAATTACAATTTTCGGCATTTTTATTTCGGGACAGATAATTGTAAAAATTCTGCTTTCAGTAATAGTTGTAATTTTAAATTACTTTTTCAGTAAATTTATAATTTTTAAAAACAAAAAATCATAATAATATTAATCAAGGCAACAGTGAATAACAACCTGTTGCCTTGACAAAATCTTTTAATTTGTTATAATACCAAAGAATTAAATAAGCCCGCATAGTTCAATGGATAGAATAAATCCCTCCTAAGGATTAGATATAGGTTCGATTCCTATTGCGGGTGCCAAAAATGCAAGTCGTTGACTTGCATTTTTTGTTGTGTCTTGAGCAGATTTATTTGTGTTACGGGGGCGTAATCTTTATATTTACTTATTGAAAAAAAGATAATGTATGATATAATATTAACAAGCATATTTACGGAGTGATTTTTATGTCTTCAGATTCAACAATTATTGCCCTTTCGGGTAAGGGTGGTGTAGGTAAAACATCTATTTCTGCCACTATAGTAAAGCTTCTTGTTAAGGCTTACCCTGATAAAAAAATTCTTGCTATTGATGCTGACCCTGCAGTTGGTCTTTCAACGGCTTTAGGTATTGATGTTAAAACCACTATTGATGATATAAGAAAAGAAATAATATCATCAGTTGAAGATGGTCAAACTAAAGAAGCAGTTGAGCTTCTTGGTGATGCACGTTATAAAATTTTCGATGCACTTGTTGAAACTGACGGATTTGCTTTTATAGCTGTGGGTAGACCAGAAAGTGCAGGTTGTTATTGTAAAATTAACTCTTATCTTAAAGAAGTTATAAAAATCCTTTCAGCCGAATTCGATTTTGTTGTTATAGATGGGGAAGCCGGTATTGAACAAATTAACCGTAGAGTTATGGAAAAGGTTACTCATCTTTTACTTATAACTGATGCAAGTAAAAAAGGTACACAAGTTATATCAACAATAAAAAATGTTGCAGATGAGCTTGTTATGTACAAAAAAATAGGTGCAATAGTAAACAGAATCCCTGATGAAAGTGTTATTGATTATATTGATACAAACGGAATCCCTGTTTTGTCATATATTGAAACCGACAAAAATCTTGCAATTTACGATATTGAAGGTAAAAATATCTTCAATTTACCCGATGATTCAAATGTTGTAAAAGGTGCTTTAAAAGCCCTTAAAATGATGGAAATAATAAAGGACGAAGAATAATTATGAAAGATTTAAAGCATCTTTATAAATTTGAAAATCTTTTGCAGGAAGCTAATAACGAGCTAGTGCAAAAGGCAAAAAATGATGGGGGTATTGCTTTAGGCTATACCTGTTACCATATACCTGAAGTGTTATTAAACTGTGGTAATTGCTTTTCTGTAAGGCTTCGTGCTCCTAGAACAGGCTCAATGGATATTGCAACTTATTATATGAGTAACTTTCTTTGTGGCTTTTCAAAGGCTATTTTGGAACGTGCTATTGAAGGTGGCTATAATTTTCTTAATGCTTTATTAGCATCTGAAACATGTTCTGAAATGAACAGAACTGCCGAGCATTTTGAACTTCTGGATTTAGTGCCAAACGATAAGTTTTTTGTTACCTTCTTAGATGCACCATTTAAGATTGAAGAGCATACAGTAAAACATTACGTTACTCAAACAAGAAACAAAATTCTTAATATGCTTACAGAAGTTTATGGTGTTGATACTTCCGATGAAGCTCTTTTAAAAGCAGTAGAAGAGCATAATGAAGTTTGCCGTCTTATGACTGAAATAGGCGAGTACAGAAAAGAAGAAAATCCACGAATTACAGGTTACGAGTATCATATACTCAATCTTATTACATATTGCTGTCCTAAAGCATTGATTTTACCTGATTTAAGGGAAACTGCTGAAGAATTAAAAACAAGGGAGCCTGACCAAAAGAAGAATTATAGGGCTAAAATTGTTGTTGTAGGTTCTGAAATGGATGACCCCGATTTCACATCTCTTATTGAAGATAGTGGCGCTCTTGTTGTGGCTGATAGATTTTGTTTTGGCGCTTTACCTGGCAGACAAGAAATTGTTATAGATAAATCTCAGGATATTCTTACACAGATTTGTCTTCATTATTTAAAAACAAGCCAATGTCCTCGTTTTATGAGCCACGAAAAAGTTCAGGAAAGACGTGACTACGTAAAGAAACTTGTTGACGAATATCATGCAGACGGTGTTTTGTATGAACAACTTAAGTTCTGTGAATATTGGGGTTACGAACGATCACTAGCATCATACGTAATGAGTAACGATTACGGTGTGCCTACTGCAGCAGTAGACCGACAGTATACTGCTTCAGCATCAGGTCAGCTTCGTACAAGGGTACAGGCTTTTGTTGAAAGCCTTGAAATTAAGAAAATTCAAAAAGCAAAGGAGATGAACAACAATGGCTGAATATGGTAAACTTTATAAAGAGCATACTGCTATTCTTAAACATAGAGAGTGGCGTGGCTTTAAAGATACTATGTACGATTATTATCGTTGGCTCATCACCTGGAAAGATATGATAAAAATGGTGCTTAAAGCACCTGTTTCGACGGTGAAAGGCTTGTGGAGATATCGTTGGATGGCTTCATACCTATCAACACCATCTTTTATAGATAGGCATGTTGCAGGGTTAAGGGGACCTCAGCTTCGAATGGCTCATCTTCATTACAATATGATAGTTAAGCATACAACTAAGCTCATAAATATTTCTTTTAGAGCAGATGAAAAAATAAATCCTAACAACAAGCTTTCAAAGAAAATTGTTCTTATGGATGAAATTGTTCCCAACGAAGTTTTTACAGGCTTCCCGAATCTTATCCCAATACCTTTGCAAACACTTCCGATTTTCCTTTCTTCTATGGTGGATCAACAAATTACTCCACCTTACCTTGAGGTTACCGAAAGCTTTGGTGTTCCGGCTGACGTATGTCCACTTCCAAGTGCTGAAGCAGGTGTTGCTATAGAAGACGACTACCCCAAAATGGGTTGTTGTATGATAGGTACAAATATGCCTTGTGACGGTTCAATTATGAACTCTTCCTTCCTTGACAGACGTCTTAATCTTCCTACCCACTGCTTTGGTATTCCGCTTCGTTATAATGATGAAGATGTTCAAGAATATGCTGTTGATGAAATAAAATCTCTAATTAAATTTATTGAAGATCAAACAGGGGAAAAGTTTAATTGGGATACGTATTTCAAACGAATGAAGGATTACAATAAACAACTTGAATACGAAAGACAAAAATGGGATATAAATAAAACACCTTATCCACAAATGACAGGTGCTTGTTTCTGGCTTTACAGAATATATTATTTTAATCTTTCTGGTGGTTCAAACGAAAACTTCTTAAAGGTTGATAAAAAAGTTAATAAGATTATGACAAAGGCATATGAGAAAAAAACACCAGTTTCAAAAGAAATGCGTCATAGAGCAGTTGTTTGGTCTTGTCCTGCAAACTACTACACAAGCTTTGCAAACTGGCTTGAAAACTGTTGGGGTATGAACGTTGTTATGGATATGGAAACAATGATTTCATACCTTGAAATTGATACTGAAGATAAAGAACAGTCTCTTAAAGATTTGGCAAAAACTTATCAACGTTCTATTATGAGAAAACACACAAAAGGTGGTTACCGTAACGTTGTTGACGAGCTCTGGAGAATCGTTGAAGAATACAATGCAGATACCGTAATTATGTATGATCAAATATCCTGTAAGGGTATGGATGGTCTTACAGGTATTTTTGATGACCAGGCAAGAGAACGTAACATAAACTTTATTTGGGTTAAGCAAGACCTTATGGATCCACGTACAATTTCAAGACGAGATATGCGTGAGCAAGTAAATAAATATATGCAAACTGTTTTGCAAGAGAAACCACTCGATGAATCATTGCTTGACTTTGAAGATGATTTGGCTTGGTAAAGGGGAGTAGTAATATGAAATATTTTGGTGGCTGTGATGTAGGTTCTACATACACAAAATGTGTTATTCTTGATGAAAATGGAAAAATGGTTGCAAACGTAACCAACAGAAGTAAAATAAATCCAGTTGCAAGTGCCGAAATTGCACTTAATGATGCAATTTCTCAGGTTGATGGCTTGAATTCTGCTGAAGAATTAAGCTATCTTATCGGTACAGGTTATGGTAGAAATAAAGTTCCTTTTGCTGATGAAAATATATCTGAAATCAGTTGTCATGCTATGGGTGTTCATGTTACAAACCCTGAAGTAAAAGCCATAATTGATATTGGTGGTCAGGACGTTAAGGGTATTTCTATTGATACTGACGGTACCGTTAAAAACTTTGCTATGAATGATAAATGTGCTGCAGGTACCGGTAGATTTTACGAAGCGATGGCAAATGCTTTTGAAATGACACTTCCTGAATTTTCAAAGCTTTCATTAAATGCTAAAAATACTATACCAATCACTGCCCAGTGTACTGTTTTTGCTGAAAGTGAAGTTATTTCACTTGTAGGTGAAGGTAAACCTATGGATGAAATTGCAGCTGGGATTCAGTTGGCTGTAGCAAAAAGATGTTTTGTAATGGCTAAAAAAGCAGGTGTTACCGATAGTATAACTTTAACCGGTGGCTGTGCTAAAAATGATGGACTTAAAAAAGCTATAGAAAAGGTTCTTAAAATCAAAGTTGTTGAACTTTCAACAGACCCACAGCTTATGGGTGCTTTAGGTGCAGCTGAATATGCACGTCAGAAGGGTCTTGCAAAGGAGTATTGATATGTTAGAAATAGTTTTAATTATTTTAGCAGTGTTAATAGCTCTTTTCCTTCTTACGTTCATTGTTTATTGGTTTAACATTGATATGAAGCTTGTCAGAAAGATTTATGATGCTCTTCAAAAGCACTATGATAATATGAAAAGAGATAAAAAACTGTAATGGATTATTTTACATCACTTACCAATGAATTTTATAACGTTTGTGTTGGGTTAAATAAAAAAAGCTATGCTTACAACAAAGACTATTTATGGAATGATTTAGGTTATAACCAAGTGTTGTTACAACGGTTTACGGAATACGAGCTTGACGGTGTAGGCTTTAATCTTGTTACAACTAACGAATTAACTGATGAAGTAATAGTTTTTGGTGACGATTTACGTAGCATAAAAAGCAACAGAAAATTTGCAAGAGTTACGTTGATTCAGGTCGAAGAAATACCCGAAACACAAGATATGTACGATCTTTTAAAGAAACTTGATTTTGTTAAATATCATATTTCTCCTGAAGGCTATATGATGCGCTCTGCTTCACAAACTCATAAAGAAGCAGTGCGAGTTTCAAAGGACGCTTTGAAAAAAGGTATAAGTTTCGAAAATGTTGGTAATCTGATTATAACAAAACAAAAAGAAAACCCATCTGTTAAGGGGGTAAAGGTGGTCTTTTTTACGGCACCTGAAACCGATTTTAAAGCATTAGAAAAAATTGCACAGAAAAGCCATGATATTACCGAAGCCCTTAACCAGGTTATGAATAATATTATGCTTGATTGTGCTAATTGTAATCTCAAAGCTATTTGTGATGAAGTAGAAGGTATGAAAGAGCTTCATTTTAAAACATCAAAGAAATAAACTGAATATCAACCCCTTAATTAAAAAGCAACTACTGAATAATCAGTAGTTGCTTTTGTTGTTGTATAGGATTTTATTCTGTTGCTTGTGTTTCTCCAGACGGAGTACTTTCGGACTCAGCAACTAAAAGAAATTTAACTGTCGCTTTAAACATATCACCATCAATAGATATTTCAAAAATACCGTTCTGAAGCTCTGCAAAGCTTTGTGCTATTGAAAGACCAAGACCACTTCCGTCAGTAGTGCGTGAGTTGTCACCACGAACAAATCTTTCTGTTAATTCGTCAGCATTGATATTAAGTTTGTCTTTACTGATATTTTTAATTGAAAATACACCGTAATTATTTTCTTTGTAAACGCCAACGTAAACTCTTGTACCTGTAAGTGAATATTTACGTGCGTTTGAGAAAAGATTGTCTATTATTCTGAAAGTGTGCTGACTGTCTGCGCTTACAAAAATATCAGAATCTTTTTCGGTAAGCACAAGGTCAAGCCCTGCGTTTTCAAGCACGTCACTGTTTTCACCGACAGCCTGTAAAGCAAGCTCGTTAAGGTTTACTACGGATAAATTCATTTTTATATTACCCGACGTTGCTTTGCTGGCTTCTGTAAGGTCTTCAATAAGTCGTTTGAGTTTCTTGGATTTTTCGTCAAGAATATCAATATATTTCTTTTCGTCTTCACCCTGAATATTACACATTTTTAGAAGTGAAACGTAATTAATGATTGATGTAAGCGGCGTTTTTAAATCGTGTGAAACGTTTGTTATAAGTTCCGTTTTTAAATGCTCGCCCTTTATAGCTTCATCAACTGCAGTCTGTATACTGTCACGACATTCTTTTAAATCAATTACAAAAGGTCTTAATGCTTTGACGTAAGTCTGGGGTGCAATTGTAATATTAAAGTTGCCTGTTTTTATTTCTTCTGCAATGCCCATAAGTCTGTTAACATCGCTTATATAAAGATAAATATAAACCATACAAAGTATGTTTATTATAACCATGGGGATTACTAATGGGCCACCACCAAGTAAACAACACAAAGAACACCCAACGTTTATTGCACCAAGTACGGCAATGGCAATTATTGCTTTCTTTTTTACATCTTTTAACGATTGTGGCAATTTTTGTCTGTTTTTATATGCAGCTTTAATCTTCTTGACAGTAAAGGATGTTATGAATCTGTTTGAAAATGTTCCTGCTTTACAGTTTCTTACAATGTAAAGGACAAAGTTGAGTAAAACAAGTGAAAAAGCAGCAAAACAAAGTCCGACGAAGAAAATACATGTTTTATCAGTGATTAACCATAAAAGTGCGTTAGCACCTGAGATGCTGAATATGTTATCTAACGAAAAATCTGCCGCAACACCTACACCAACACCTGCACCGGCAATTACAAGTAATGCACCGTGTAAAAGTAGGTTTATTATGAACGGTATTCTGTCGGTTGGTGAAAGCTTGATAGTATCGTCTTTTCTTTTGCCACTGAAAACACATGCAACAACAAACCAGGTGATAGAAATAACTGCAAAGGCTATGCTAGAAGTGATGTAGTTATCAAGTTCGTTTCTTTCAACCTCGTGGAAAGCATTAACAATATTATAAAACTTGTCGCCCTGAACAACGTTTTCATTTAATTTGACGTAAAGTGAATAGCCGTTAAAATAATCACGTATATATTGCTCATCAAGAGGCTTTGAATAAAACAAACCCAATTCATAAAGAAGTTTCAAAAAGTTTGTTGACGTGTTAGGAACAGCAGGGGGTGAGCTGAGCCTGTTGCCGTCAAATCTTATGAAAAACAAATCGTTTTTTGTTAAGCTCTTTATAAATTCTTCGTTGCTTTCTTTTGAGTTGGTAATAAATTTGCCCGTTTCGTTATCAATAAGCAAAAATTCCACGTTTACGTATCTGTCTAAGTTTTCCTTAGCGTATGAAATTTCATTCTCATAAATCTCCGATAAACGCCAATAGCGTTTGTCGTTAAATTCATTGGTAATAGTTTCTTCACTTGTGGCATCTTGAACTAAATCAAAAATATGAGACCTTAAAAGCTGATACTTATTATTCCATTCATCGTAATTTGCATATGATTCCTTGAGCGAAAAAAGCTCTTTGTCAGTTATGGGGATACTGCTTAAATCAGCATCGTCGAAATAAACAACAACTTGTGTTATTTCTTCTGTGTCGCTGTGATTACCGGAATCTTCGAATTCTTCGTATTCTGAATTGTAGTAGTAATCATAATACTCTTCGGGTGTGCAAACTTCACCTGTTTCAGTGTTGAAATAGTAACCGTTTGCATCTATAACCCATTTCTGAAGCTGTGGCACCGTTATAACTTCGGTTGTTTCAGGTTTCAGCTTTTTTAACTCCTGAATTGTTCTGAAAAGCTGTATTGCTCTTTCTTCTTTCTGATATAAATGGGCAACCTGTTCTTTTGCATAATCTGTTTCGCAAAATTCTTCAAATGTTAAATCATCAGAGTAAAACTCAATAAAAGGCTTTAATGACTGAAGATCCCATAAAACATTTCTCATTGAGCTTTGAACTGCCTCAGTCTGAGAAAAATCACCATTGATACAGTTGTAAAATACAGCTTTTCTTATTGTGTTAAGACTCTGATACCCTGTAAGAAAAGCAAAAACTATAGTTAATGTAATAGCAGTCGCCTTTAAAAACGGGTTGTATTTAGATTTTTTCAATTTTGTATCCAATTCCCCAC
>JAZOSL010000019.1:0-2678 GCA_045657085.1 Acutalibacteraceae bacterium
GTTGTTTTTAACAACATCAATATCTGCACCTGTGAATGCTTTTAGTTTGTCTTTGAAGGGTGATTTAAAATCAGCTATCATAAAATCGACTTCGTTAAAAATATCTTCACAGTCATATAAGGATGCATTGGTTTCTATACACGTATGAATATTATTCTCTTTTAACGTTTTTATAAGATTGAATACTGATTCTTTCTGGCAGGTAACTTCACCACCGGTAAGAGTAACTCCACCACCATCAATAAATATCATTTTACATGAAACGGCTTCTTTTACTATTTCGTCTGTAGTAAGCTTAGTTGCGTTTTTTGTTATTTCAAGTCCTTCGGGATTTGAACACCAAGGACATTTTAAATTACAACCGCCAAGGTGGTAAACAAGTCTGTTTCCGGGGCCGTCCTGTGAATAATTGAAACCCTTTTGAAAAATAAAGATAGTATCATTTGTGTCCAAAAAATTCACACCCCTTTTAAAGAAATAATAATCTATCGTATATTCTACACTATAAGGTAAATATAATCAATAATAATGTGTTCGTCACATTGCCAAAGATAGAAAATAAGTTTTGTAAATATTACCAAAATATTTGTAAAAAACATGGTAAAAACTGTATGTAGCAAAGGGGCGTTTAGTATTGACAATGGATTGTTCTTTATGGTAATATTATTAAGGTCTTTAAGTCGATACAGAGATGTCGGCAAGATTGAATTATAAATGTGTATGGTACAGTTTTCTGTATCAATGTTTTTGTGTATTCAGCCTTGCCAGAAGCAAGGCTTTTTATTTTAGTTTTATCTTATTTTCGGAAAGGGATTTTTATGATACAGCAACTCAAGGCACAAACAATAAAAGCTGTTACAGACTGTATAGGGGGTAGTGCTTTCTATTCAGCTGTTGCGAAGCATTTGCCTTGTGATACTCTTTCTGTTTTCAATTCATCTGAATATATTATTTTTCCCGGCTTTTGCGATGTGCATGTTCATTTTCGCGAGCCGGGCTTTTCTTATAAAGAAACGATCGAAACGGGTAGCCTTGCAGGTGCTCACGGTGGTTATACAGCAGTTTGCACAATGCCAAACCTGAACCCCGTACCCGACAACTACGAAAATCTTAAACAACAAACAGACTTGATTGAGAGTAATGCGAAAATCAACGTTTATCCTTATGCTTCAATAACCGTTGGGCAAAAAGGTGAACAGCTTTCAGATATGAAAGCTATGGCAGAAAGCTGCATAGCCTTTTCTGATGACGGCAGGGGCGTACAAAGTGAAGATTTGATGCGACAGGCAATGCTTGAAGCAAAGATCCTTGGTAAAATGATAGTTGCTCACTGTGAAGATAATTCACTTCTTTTTGGTGGATATATTCATGACGGTGAATATGCTAAAAAACATAATCACAAGGGTATATGCAGCGAAAGTGAATGGAAACCTATTGAAAGAGATTTAAAGCTTGTTGAAGAAACAGGATGTAAATATCACATTTGTCACATTTCAACAAAAGAAAGTGTTGAGCTGATAAGACAGGCTAAAGCCAAGGGGTTGGATGTTACCTGTGAGACGGGTCCCCACTATCTGATTTTTGATGATAACGATTTGCAGGAAGACGGACGATTTAAAATGAATCCGCCACTTCGTTCAAAAGAAGATAAACTTGCACTTATTGAAGGTATAAAAGACGGTACTATCGATATGATAGCAACTGACCATGCACCTCATTCACAGGAAGAAAAAAGTAAAGGCCTTTCAGGTAGTGCTTTCGGAATCGTTGGTCTTGAAACTGCATTTCAGTTGATGTATACACACTTCGTAAAAACGGGTGAAATCACCTTGGAAAAGCTCATAGAGTTAATGGCAATAAACCCAAGAAAAAGATTTAATATTCCCTTAAATACTGATTACACGGTATGGGATTTAAATAGAGAATACACAATAAACCCTGATGATTTTCTTTCAAAAGGCAAGGCGATGCCCTTTGAAGGTATGAAGGTAAACGGTGAATGCGTACTTACTGTATGTAACGGCAACGTCGTTTACAAAAAATGAGTTAATTATTTCGTAGATATATAGGAGGAAATTTTGTATGGCTAAAAGAACAGACATCAAAAAAGTTTTAATTATCGGTTCAGGTCCTATCGTTATCGGTCAGGCTGCTGAATTTGACTATGCAGGTACACAGGCTTGCCTTGCTCTTAAGGAAGAAGGCTACGAGGTTGTACTTGTAAACTCAAACCCTGCTACAATTATGACCGATACCATTATCGCTGATAAAGTGTATATGGAACCGTTAACACTTGAATACGTAGCAAAGATTATCCGTCATGAACGTCCTGATGCTATTATTCCCGGTATCGGTGGTCAGACAGGTCTTAACCTTGCTATGCAGCTTGAGAAAAAAGGTGTTCTTAAAGAATGTAACGTAGAGCTTCTTGGTACTTCAAGTGCTTCTATCGAACGTGCTGAAGACCGTGAAATGTTCAAAGAACTTTGCGAATCAATCGGCGAACCTGTTATTCCTTCAGAAATCACTTACTCTATAGATGAAGCAAAGGCAGCAGCAAGCCGTATAGGTTACCCTGTTGTTCTTCGTCCTGCGTTTACTCTCGGTGGTACAGGCGGTGGCTTCGCTAACGATGAAGAAGAACTTGTAGAAATCGGTAACAACGCTTTTACACTTTC
>JAZOSL010000020.1:0-2371 GCA_045657085.1 Acutalibacteraceae bacterium
GTTCTTACAATCTCAGGTCCTGACGGTTACGTTTACGATAAAGACGGTATAAGCACAGACGAAAAAATCGAATACATGCTTGAGATGCGTGCATCAGGTCGCGATAAGGTTCAGGATTACGCTGATAAATTCGGTGCTGAATTCTTCCCCGGTCAGAAACCTTGGGGTGTTAAGGTTGACGTTGCTATGCCTTGTGCTACACAGAACGAAATCAACTTGGAAGAAGCTAAAAAGCTTGTTGCTAACAATGTTCCCTATTACGTTGAAGTTGCTAATATGCCTACAACAAACGATGCTCTTGAATATCTTAAAGAGAACTGCAAAGCAGTTGCTCCTTCAAAAGCAGTTAATGCAGGTGGTGTTGCAGTTTCATCTTTGGAAATGGGACAGAACTCAATGAGATATGCTTGGACAGCTGAAGAAGTTGATGCAAAGCTTAAATTAATCATGAAGAACATTCATGATAACTCAGCAGCTGCTGCTGAAGAATATGGCTATGGTTACGACCTTGTTGCAGGTGCTAATATTGCCGGTTTCCTTAAAGTTGCTGATGCTATGATGGCTCAGGGTATTATCTGATAGAATAAACTTAATATTTTTGATAATTTAAAGGACAACAAAAATCTGAATTTTTGTTGTCCTTTATTTTTTCTATTTATGCAAATACACCAATAGAACTTTTAATTTGTTGTTTATTGATACAAAAATAGGTGTATTAAAACATATTTTTTCAATTTTCATTTACTATTATTTGAATATATGCTAGAATAGTTGCGTAAAAGTTACGTTTTAATTTCGTTATCTTCGCTTTTTGAAAGGTGGTATTTTAATGTTCAGGTTTTTAAAAACAAAAAAAGGCTTTACTTTAGTTGAATTACTAGTAGTTGTCCTTATCATTTCAATTACCTTAGCCGTTGCAATACCATCATACAAAGCTTTTACTAAAAGTGCACGTATTAGAGTTTGCAGTGCAACCCAAAGAACCATTATTTCTATTGTAAAGAATTGGTGTATTGATAACAAATATAACGATAACTTTGATTTCGCTATTAAATCAGACAGCACAAAAGGTACTATTACCGGACATTCCACAACATTATCGAATGATCAGGTTACACTTTTAGTTTCTGATGTTTTTGAAGACGACGTACTTTTCTGTCCCGGAAACGGAACTATAGTTGTAGTATTAAAGGCAACAAACGGTACAGCACCTAAGGTTACAGTTACATGTACCGGTGGCGACGACGGTGATTGCCATATTATGAAAGATAGATAATGAGTTATTTAAATATTGAAACAAAAACAAGAGTAGGTCCGAAAACCTACTCTTATATTTTTGCTTTAGTTTAAAAGAACTTTTAACACCATCGCTGTACAAAGGTACTGCAAGGTGGATTAAATTCCAAAACAGCAAAACAACCATCTGTCTGTAAATTGGTTAGAGAATTTTGATGAGGTTGCGAGTTTTAAACACCGCCGCTGTACAAAGGTACTGCAAGGTGGTTAAAATATCGCAAACTCGCAAAATTATCAACCAATTTCTACTGTACCGTCTTCGTAGACTTTTATCTTATCGCCTGTCTTAACTGTATTAAGGAATTCTTCACCAAGGCAATCGATTGTGGGCATAGGAGTATCTGTCCATACAGCACCAAGGATTGCACCTGCTGCTGCAAGAGAGTCGATATGCTCAGAGAAAAGCATACATGCGGGACATTTGCCTAAAACCTTTGCGCAGTAAAGAACCATACCGCCGGTAGTTGAACCGATAGTCTGAGGAAGGCAAAGAGCTGAGCCACCCATAGGCTGCTTGTAAATGTCAGGATTGTTCTGGTCACCACATTTAGCTGTCTTATCCTCTTCCTTGTCAAACTGGAGAGCATTCTGGAAAGAAGCGAGTGTATTGAAACCACCGTGTGAAACAAGTGCTATTGCTTCTGCTATTTATACAGCTGTAGAAGTTCCTGCTGTTCCTGTTGTAACTCCTGAAAGTGGTGTTATCTCTGACGCAGTAACCGACACAATCCAAGTTTCTATTGATGTAGCTGAAGGCACATTCGTTAAATATACAGTTAATAAAGCAGAAGAAACTCTCTATACTGCTGCATTCAAATTGTTTAACGTTGTTTCTGACACAGTGCAAGCAATTGCTTACATGGCTAACCCTGAAAATCCAACTGAAGCGTTGAAAGACGTTAAAGGTAATGTGATTGCAAGCGAAGCTAAAGTTGTTGTTTACAACTCTGTTGCTACTCCTGCTGCTCCTGTATTCAAATACGAATCTGGTTATTTCGTTAACTCATTAAATGCTGAAATTTCTGTCGCTGAAACAGAAACTCGCAAAGCATATATCTTCTGTACTAATGATGGT
>JAZOSL010000021.1:0-9489 GCA_045657085.1 Acutalibacteraceae bacterium
AATAAGCCAGACATCACCTAAAAGAAATTTTCTTATTGCTTCAATTCTTTTTAAAGAACTTTCAGATTTAAAAATATATTCCATTTCCATCCCCCTATTACGAATTGCTTTATATATTATTTAAACATAATTATACAAATACAATTATATTAGGAAAACGAAATAAATTCAATATTTATTACAAAATCTTAAATATTTTTTTATATGAAAATTCAGCTCCGAAGACTGAAAAACAAACGAAAAAGCATATACAAATTCAATATTATTAAAGAGTAAGTTCCGGGATATTCAGTGAAAACTCTTACAGATACAAAAGAAATTAAAATCACCGATAAAATTGACGTTAAGGTCAATACGTTTTTTATTGTTCTTTCGCTTTTTTTTGATGATAAAAAATAATATAATCCCCTGCCACCGTCGAAATCAAAAAAAGGAAGAAGGTTAAAAAAGCCTATAACAATATTTATTATTCCGAAAAGCTGATTTTTAAAAAAAATAAAAGAAAATGCACCTGTTGAAATATTTACAATCGGTGCACTTAAGCTTATTAAACATTCTTTTGTATTACTTGTATTTTTATTATTTTTCCTTTCTATCCTGCATCCCGAAAAATTAATGGTAAATTCACTGATTTTACAGCCTGAAATTAAAATAAATACAACGTGAGTTAGTTCGTGAATAACTGATGAAAGTACGGAATAAACAAGAATTTTACTGTTGTCACAGCATAGTATTATTAAAATTAAGGCGAAAAAAGTAAAGCTTATTTTAATTCTTGCTGACTTAACGTTAAACTGCATTTTTTGCCTCTTTTAAAGCTATTTCGGGGTCAAAGGATACGTTATCTATCCTTAATTCAAAATGTAAATGGGGACCCGTAGAAGCCCCTGTTGAACCAACGGTTGCAATAACTTCACCTGCTCTTATTTTATCGCCCTTTTTTACGTAAAGCCTTTCACAATGACAGTAAACGGTTAAAAGATTGTTCTTGTGTTTTAATTTAATATAATTGCCGTTAAAACTATCGTAATCTGCAACTATAACTTCACCGTCAAAGGCTGCGTATATCGGAGCATTTTTATCTGTAGCAATATCAATTCCGGGGTGAAAGGTAAGCTCTCTTGTTATCGGATGAATCCTTTCACCGAATGTAGAAGTAACTCTACCGTTTTTTATGGGATTTATAATATTTCGTGATAAAGTATAGCTACCGACGGATACGTTTTCAGGGATTTCATTTTTAGCTGAAATTTTATAATCTACCCCACCTGTTGATTCAATACTTGCTTCAATTGACGGTTCTTCAGGTGGAATATATTCAGTTTCATCTTCTGTTTCATTATTGGCTTTATTTTTGTTTGTCGGAGTCTTTTTGTTGGTGTCATTTTTATTGCTGTTAGTTTTGATATTGTCTTCAAATGAACTGTAATCAAATCCTTTAATTGTGCTGAAAGCATCTTCGATTTCATCTTTTTTTATATTTTCTGATAATCTCGCACTAAAAAGATTTTCGATATTTATAAATAAATCTGATTTACTTGATTTTAAATAAAAAAGTAAGCCGAAAAGCAAAAGACAAAATAAAGTTTGAAACAGAATTGTTTTTGTTAAATAATCCTTTTTATTATTTTTCATAAAAAAATCACCTGCAAAAATTTATGCAGATGATTTTAAAATTATTCTTCAGTCTGTAGCGCTTCCCATTCATCATAAAGCTGATTAAGCTCGTTTTTCAAACGGTCAAGGCTTTCGGTGTATGAAACAAGCTTTTCGTAATCTGCAGTAACATCTGGTAAAAGAAGCTCACCTTCAATATTGCTTATTTCATTCTCTTTTTCTTCAATTTCCTGTTCTAAACGTGCAATTCTTGTTTTTCGTTTTCTTTCGTTACTTGCTTTTTCTTTTCTTAGCTTGTAATCGTTAACAACAGGCTTTTCTGTTGTTGCTTCCTTTATTACGTTGTTAAGCTCATTTTCTTTATAAAGTAAGTAAGCATCATAGTTGCCGTTGATATTTACTGCACCGTCGTGAGTCAGATAAACGGTTTTTGAAGCAAGCTTATTTATAAAATAACGGTCGTGAGAAACAACTAAAAGAGTACCGTCAAAATCAAGCAGAGCATTTTCAAGAACTTCACGTGATACTATATCAAGGTGGTTTGTAGGCTCGTCAAGAATTAAAAAGTTAGGTCTTGAAAGCATTATTTTTAAAAGAGAAATCTTTGCCCTTTCGCCACCTGAAAGTGATTCAACCTTTTTGTAGACATCATCACCACAGAACAAAAACATAGCCAAAGCACTGCGTATCTCTGTTTCGGTCATAAAACGGTACATATCCCACACTTCGTCAAGCACGGTTTTATTTGAATTAAGCTTGTCAATATTCTGGTCAAAGTAGCCGATTTTAACGTTACTTCCGTATCGTATAATGCCTTCGTCGGCATCAGTCTCTTTGTTAAGTATTTTTAAAAACGTGGATTTACCACATCCGTTAGGACCTAATAAGAAAACCTTTTCTTCTCTTAAAATACTCAGGTTGAAGTTTTTGAATAAATGCTTGTCGGGAAAAGCTTTTTTCAATCCTGAAACGGTTAAAACTTCGTCCCCTGCTCTTAAATCTGTTTTAAAGCTGAAATGTATGCTTTTCAAGGCTTTATCAGGTACAACAAGTGTTTCCTTAAGGCGTTCAATCTGCTTCTCTTTACTTGCAATTGTAATGTAGTTTCTTTCCTGATTGAACCTTTTTTGCTGTTCAATAATGCCTTCGATTCGTTTGATTTCAGACATAGTTTTTTCGTATTCACGTTCAATAAAAAGCTCACGTTCAGCCTTTAGCTTTTGAAAAACAGAGTAATTGCCCTGAGTCATAACAAGCTTTTTATGAGAAATTTCCATAGTTGCAGTTGTTATTTTATCAAGAAAATATCTGTCGTGAGAAACAACAATTAAGGCACGGTTATATTTAATTAAAAAGTCTTCAAGCCATGTTATTGCATCAACGTCAAGGTTGTTTGTAGGCTCGTCAAGAAGAAGTAAATTTGCGTTTGAAAGCAACAGCTTACATAACGAGAGCTTGGACCTTTGACCACCACTTAAGGTTTTAACCTTTGCATTTAAATCTTCTTCCTTAAACCCTAAACCAAGTAAAGCAGAACGTGTTTTAGCACGGTAAACAAGACCGTCTCTACGTTCAATTTCTTCAGTGAGACGTACCTGCTTTTCAATGAGATTGATATCGGTGTTATTTAAAAGCTGTTCGTTAATTTCTTCAAGCTCGTTTTCAAGCTTTATAACGTCAGAGAATACTGTCAGTGCTTCGTCGTAAAGAGTCTGGTTATCGTCACAGTTAAGGTACTGCTCCATATAACCGATACGAATATCCTTACCCCTGACTATTCCACCTTCCGTAGGTGAATACTCGCCTATAATAAGCTTGAATAAGGAGGTTTTACCTGTACCGTTAGCACCAATTAAGCCAACCTTGTCTGTTTCTTCAACCTTAAAAGCGGCGTCTTTAAATAAGACGCCGTCAAGAAAACCGAATGTTAAATTTTGTGCAGTCAAAACAGACATAATTTCACCCGATAAAAGTTGATTTATAAATTAAAGTGTGCTGAGTAAAATATTTAACTTGCCGTTGATTGCAGCTTCACCTGAACCTGCAGGAACGAATATGCTGTCACCTGAAGCAGCATCAACAGTTGTACCGTTAACGGTAACCGTACCCTTACCTTCGGTAACAAGAAGTGAAGCAAAGCTCTCATCGTTAACGTTAAGTGAATATTCACCGTCAATTTCGAGAGTAGACATTTTAAAGAACTCACATGAACAAAGGTCTTGTGTGTAACCACCGTTTAAGGCTACCTTTTCACCGTCTGCATCACCTGAACGAGTTGGCGGAACAGTATCGGTAACGTCAATTGCTTTATCTATATGAAGCTCACGTGGTTTACCGTCAACAAGTCTGCCGTAGTCGTAAACACGGTATGTTGTGTTACAGTTCTGCTGAACCTCAGCTAAAAGAATGCCACCACCGATAGCGTGGAGAGTACCTGCACTTATAAAGAAAACGTCGCCTTTTTTAACGTTTACCTTGTTAACGTAATCAAGGAAGGTGTTGTTTTCAATAGCAGCTTTAAATTCTTCACGTGTAAGCTCTTTATTAAATCCGTAAATAAGCTGGGCACCTTCGTCACAATCAAGAATGTACCAGGCTTCAGTTTTACCGTAGCTGTTTTCATGAATCCTTGCATATTCATCATCAGGATGTACCTGAACAGATAAATCTGATTTAGCATCAATAAATTTAATTAAAAGTGGAAATTCAGCGTATTTCTCACCCTTTTTGCCTAGTAAAACAGGGTTGTTTTTAACTAATTCGGTAAATGACATTCCACTATATTCACCGTTAATAACAACGTTATCACCGTCGTTTCTTGCACAAAGCATCCAGGCTTCAGCAATATTATTAAGGTCTGATTTAAAACCGTAATCATTTTTAAGGCGATTACCACCCCAAACAATTTCTTTAAAAACGGGCTGTAATTTTATAGGATAACTCATTCTTCATGCTCCTCCAAAGAGTTGCCCTGACTTTCAACGGCAACGATATTTTTGATTTCCTTCTTTTCAATAAACGGAACTGATGATGATTTTATATCAATTCTGTCATAATACTCTTTAAAACGGATAGTAAAACGTATTTTTCTCTTACACTTCTTACACAAGAAAATTGCCCTGAATGATTGGTTTGTTAAACGCCATTCAGAAATTCTTTCGCAAGATGCACCACAAACGTCACAAAGACATTTCATTTTTGATTTATCAATCAATGGACTGTTGATATCAACAATTGCCTTTGGTTTGAACGTGATTTTTGAATAAAAAGACGTGTCGCAAACAAGAGTATATGACTCTACCATCTGTTTATTGTATATAAGCCTGAATAAGTCTGTTGTGAGCTTACTGTCGTCAAGTGCTCTGTGTAATGTATAGCATTCGGGACTTAAACCCAGCTTTTCAGCAGCTGCAGCAAGACCAATCTGTTCAGCCTTTGAAATGTTCATAAAAGCCTGAGCATATTTCTGCAGGTTTACGTAATTACTTAAAAACGGTATAAAAGAAATTCCGTTAAAATACCTGAAGTTTTCTATTAGAACACGTATATCGGTGTCACCCCAGGTAAGAATAACGTTTTCTTCGTTGCCGACCCATTTTCTGAATTTAGCCATAGCCTGAGAAAAAGGTGTACCGGTACTTATATCATCATTTGTAATGTTTGTAAGCTCTTTAACCCTTGCGTGAAGCTTTTTACCCAGCTGAGCTTTAATAAAAACAGAATATGTATCAATAACCTTTAAGTTGGAATCTAATTTAACAGCACCAACTTCGATTATTTCGTTCATAAAGCCTTTTTTCTTTTTGCAGTAGGTGTTGTTCCACTCAAGGTCCATAATAATATAATTCATTAAAAGGAACTCCTAAGGCAGTTTTTTATTTTAAACCTTCAGCATCATAAAGGAATGCAGCCTCAAGCATAACCTGAGAACCGAGCTTGAGTGCTTCGGGAACAAGAAGCTCAGGTGTATCGAGACGAGTGTGATAATATCTTGGTGGTGTCGGGTCCATAGCAGCAAAGCCTGTTGCTTTAATGCCCTTCTGAGTGAATGCAGCAGCATCACAAGCACCAAGGTAAATTGAAGAATATTTGAAGTCATAACCACAGTTAAGACCTGCATTTCTCATAAGCTCTTTTGCTTGTTTGTCGTGCTTTAAGGTACCACTTAAATCACGGTCGTAAACATACATATATTCGAGATCTCTCATTGTGTCACAGGCAACAACAACGGTTTCAATTTCTTTAAGCTCTTTTTCGTGAGCCTTTGCGTATGCTTTAGCACCTCTGAGACCTGCCTCTTCGGAGCCTGTAAGAATAACTCTGACTTCAGTGTTTTCAAAACGAACACCGGCTTCTTCAAGATGCTTTAAAACTGACATAGATGCAAGACAGCCTGAAAGGTTGTCATTAGCACCGGGGACACTTTTTGTATAGCTCTGGAAGAAAAGAAAGCCTATGTAAGGAACGATGAAAACACAAAGGAAAATACCAACAACAAGGAAGAAGGTATCAACGTTTGCGTTATCAACAGCTTTTATGTCAAGTACAATAAACTTAATAAGACTTGCAATAGAACAGACAACAAGACCAACAACAGCAGGGATAAGGAATAACTTCATTCCCGTACCACCTAATTTGTAGTTTAAAATCCATTCGTACTGAGAATCGGAATGACCGACAAAAATAATTCTTTTCTTTGTTTCCCCTGTTGCTTTTCTTGTAGCAATAACGTTGTGTGAAGGGTGTCCGAAGAATAAGGGGTCTAAAAATTGTTTATACATTAAAAATTCAAGAATAAGCGGAATGAAACCAAGAATTGTTAAAATAAGGCTAACAAGTGGATAATTAAAGAAAAAGATTGTTGCAAGTATAGCCATAGAAACAGTAAACGGAATAAAGCCCATAAAAGCCTGACGGTGAACCGTAAAATCTTCAATTTCGACAGTATCAGACCATTTTTCAAGGTCAGCTGCCATAGATTTCTGAGCCTCATACTCTTGTTTACTACCGGGAGCACGTGGACCGATTTTTTCACAAATTTCTGTTATTTTACTGATCATATATTCAACAGAAGAATCAAAATTGATTTTGTTGATATCAGCTTTTTCGAGAACAGTTTTCATAAAAACACCCCAATATTTCTATATTCCTAGATAATATAACACATCTTCTGTTGATTTACAATAATAAATAAAAATTAAATCTATTGATTTTATATATTATTTAATATAGAATATAACTAATTAATTTTTGGTGGTGTCTATATGATTAATGATTCAAAAGTTTTATTTTACAAAACAGCTGCACGTAGCTGGTTACAGGCTATGCCCTTAGGTAACGGCTTTCTTGGTGCTATGGTTTACGGCAAAACAGATGACGAAACCGTTGCTATGAACTCCGATAGCCTTTGGACAGGCTTCCCTCGTTCTTCACAGCTTAAGGATGGTGCTAATGAAGCTTTTATCAAAGCTCGTGAAATCTGTCTTAACGGTGAATACAGAAAAGCACAGGATATTATTGAAGATAAGGTTCTTGCTCACTGTTCACAGGCATATATGCCTCTTTGTCATATCAAATACAAATTCAGTAAAAACGGTTTTCTTAAAGATTACGAAAGAAGTCTTGATTTAGAAAACGGTGTTAACAGAGTTGAATATAAACGTGGCTCGGTTTGGTTCAGAAGAAAGTCTTTTGTTTCTGCACCCGAAAACGCTTACATAGATCATTTCAGAACGGGTAAAAAAGGTGCCCTTAATTTTGAAATTTCTTTAACTACCCAGCTTAAAGGCAAGGCATTTACAGAAAATAACACTCTTATTTTAGACGGTATGGCACCTTCCGATTCACCTTATAATCAGGAAACTTATGCTCGTCTTGATGCACCACAATACCCTGATGACCCTGCACTTCAGGGTACACATTTCAGATGTGCTTTAAAGGTTGTTACTGACGGTAAGGTTGAATATAAAGTTAAATCAATTCTTGTTACTGACGCAACTGATGCTACAGTATATTTCTGTACCGAAAACTCATTTAACGGCTACGACAAGCACCCTGTTCTTGAAGGTAAAGAATTTAAACAGCCTTGCCTTGACAGAGTAAATGCTGTAGCAAAAATAGATTTTGACAAGCTTTATAAGGCTCATAAAAAAGATTTCTCATCTTATTTCAACAGAGTATCTCTTGATTTGGGTAGCGATAATAAAGGCAATATTCCGACTGATAAACGTCTTATTAAGCATAATAAAGGTGCTGACGATATTGCACTTTATACACTTATGTTCAACTTTGGCAGATATCTTGTTATTTCAGGCTCTCGTGAAGGCTCACAGGCTACAAATCTTCAGGGTATCTGGAACGATAGGGTTGCACCACCGTGGAGCTCCAACTATACTGTAAACATCAATACTGAAATGAACTATTGGCCGGTTCTTATGTGTAACCTTGCAGAATTTAACGAGCCGTTAATTCACCTTGTAAAGGATTTATCCGTTAAGGGTGAATACACTGCGAAGGCTATTTACGGTGCAAGGGGCTTCTGTTGCCACCATAACGTAGATATCTGGCGTTATTGCGACCCTGCTGCAGGTGATGCTCAATGGGGCTTCTGGAATATGGCAGGAGCATGGTTCTGTCAGCATATTTATAACCATTATTTATATACAAACGACGTTGAGTTTTTAAGAGAAACCGGTTACCCACTTCTTAAAAAATGCTCACAGTTTATTCTTGATTTACTTGTTGAAGATAAAGACGGATATCTTATTATGGCTCCTTCAACTTCACCTGAAAACGAGTTCCTTATTGACGGTGTTGCAATGAGTCTCAGCGAGACTACTACTATGACAATGACTCTTGTTAAAGAGGTTCTCGGTAACACAATTAAAGCTGCTGAGATTTTAGGCGAAAGCGATGAAGATATTGAAAAAGCAAAAGAAGTTATGCCACGTCTTCTTCCCTTTAAAATCGGTTCAAGGGGCGAGCTTCTTGAATGGTATAAGGAGCTTCAGGAGCATGAGCCACAGCACAGACATAAATCTCACCTTTACGGCTTACATCCCGGTAACCTTATTACTCCTGACGAAACTCCTGATTTAGCTAAAGCTTGTATACGCTCTCTTGAGCTTCGTGGTGACAACGGCACGGGTTGGAGTCTCGGTTGGAAAATCAATATGTGGGCAAGACTTTGGGACGGCGACCACGCATTAAAGCTTCTTGACATTCAGCTAAGACCTGTTCCGGCAGTAAAAAACGTAAGATACAGGGGTGGCGGAACATATCCTAATCTTTTTGATGCTCACCCCCCCTTCCAAATTGACGGTAACTATGGTTGTACAGCAGGTATTGCTGAAATGCTTCTTCAGTCAAGAGAAGGTAAAATATTCTTGTTACCTGCCCTTCCCACAAGCTGGAAAAACGGTAAGGTAACAGGCTTAAAGGCTATCGGTAACATCACCGTTGATATTGAATGGAAAGACGGTAAAATGGTTTCATATAACCTTGACGGTAATACTGACGGTATAGAAATTTACTGTCAGGGCGAAAGAATTTAAGGTTGCGATATTGTGAACGTTACCTGAAATTAAATAATCAATAAGTGATAGTCTGCGATGTATTCAAATGCGTCGCAGATTGTTTATTTTCTTCTGCTTTTTTCACTTTTTAATGACATAAACCAACAGCACGACTGTAAACGGTCAAAAGTACGGTCGCCTAAATATATTGCCAATTCGTCTTTACTTAAATTTGTTGTAATTATTGTTGGTAATTTTTGAGAATATCGGTAATCAATAACGTAAAAAAGTGTTGATGCAGCCTTGGTTCTTTCACCGTAAAACGTACCGACGTCGTCAATAATAAGTAGCTTTTCAG
>JAZOSL010000022.1:0-2885 GCA_045657085.1 Acutalibacteraceae bacterium
TACCCAAAGAAACAATTTCGCCACCATTATTTTCGGCTTCAATAATTTCCTTGTCGTCAAAACCACCTTCAGGCCCGATAAGAATGCCTACAGACATACCTTTTTTTATCTTAGAAAGTGCATTTTTTGTAGAATTCATACCGTCTTTACTTTCGTAAGGAACAATAAATAAATCCATTTCCTTTGCTTTTTCCATAGCCTGTTTATATGATAAATATCGAAAACTTCAGGTATTACGGTACGTTTACTTTGCTTTGCGGCACTTTCAGAAATAGCTTGCCAACGAGCTTGCTTACTCTTCTTTTTCTTTTCTTCAATTTTCACAACACATCTGTTCATTTCAACAGGAATTATGCCCTGAGCACCAAGCTCAACCGCCTTCTGAATAATAAGCTCCATTTTATCTGCCTTAGGAAGCCCCTGAAAAAGATAAAGCTTAACAGGTAAGCTTGTATCCTGATAATTTTCTTCAAGAATTTTTGCAACAACACTGTCACCCGTATACTCTTCAAGAGCACACAAGTCACTTCTACCGTTAACACTCACAAGAAATTCATCACCGATTTTCATTCGCAAAACGTTTTTTATATGGTTAAAATCAGAGTCGGTTATGAAATAAAAATCGCCCTGACGGTTTTTCTCATCAACGAAAAAATTATGCATCGTAACACTTCCTTTGGGTTACATTATATCAAAGCCGAGTGACGTTTACAACAGGATAATAAATAATTTAAGTGGTAAGGTGAAACGTAGGAACTACGTGTCGATTGTGGGATGTCGGTGACCAAGGCTTCGCAAACCTATAAACTTAGAACAAAACTGTAAGGAACGTGGCTCAGCCCGTTCCGTTTTTGGGAGTCGTTTGTTTACCGTTGTGGTTTATCGTGTGGGTAAAGTCAGTTACACGGAACACTTTGAGAGTGTTCCTTACATTCTTAACAACTGAACCTAAGACATAAAAAAACTACCCACAACAATTTGAGGTAAGAGGCAATAGTAAAAAATAAAAAGCCGAATGCAAAAGCATTCGGCTTTTTGGAGCTGATAACCGGATTTGAACCGGTGACCTCATCCTTACCAAGGATGCACTCTACCACCTGAGCTATATCAGCAAACTTACTTAATAAGCAAGTGATATTATACATATTAATAGGTTTATTGTCAATACCTTGAAAAATTAAAACACATCTGCATTTTTTGTTTATAAATTGTTTACAAAAACAAAATAAACTGATATACTGTTTCTGTATAAAATAACCCTTTGAAAGGAATGTTATTATGAAAAAATCAAGAAAAATTCTTGCTTTGGTTCTTGCGATTATTATGTCCGTAATGTGCTGTTCTGCTGCGGCTCAGGCTGCTACTGCAAATGAGTATATTCCCTCAATCGTAATCCCCGGTATATTCCAGAGCGAAACAAAGTATTACGACGGTGCAAAAGTTCAAACAAATGCTCCCTTCTTTTTGGATGACACTCTTGATATTGTTGGCTTAGCCCTTACCGATGCTCTTGTTCCTATTGGTAATCTTCTTATCCATCAGGAAGATAAGGATGAGCAGGCTGCATATGCACTTGCAAATGTTTTAGGTGAAGTTCTTCTTGAAAAGAGCCGTTGCGACGAGAACGGTAAATTCGTTCACGATATCCGTGCTACAAAGTACAACACAAGCTTTGACAACCTTTCAGCTTATGATCAGGAATATATTCTTGACCAGATTCCTTTACAGAAATACATTGATATTGCAGGTGAAGAAAACCTTTACTTCTTCTCATACGCTTCATTAGGCAATATGATCGACACTGCTACTGAGCTTTACAACTTCATTCAGGCTGTTAAAGCTGAATCAGGTTCTGATAAGGTAAACATTGTTCCTATCAGCCAGGGTGGTTCTCTTGCAAATGCACTTTTACAGATTTATGCCGACAATGGCAGAAGTGTTGCAGAAGATATTCACAGAATCCTTTACATTGTACCTGCTCTTGATGGTTCAATTCTTATCGGTGAAATCTATCAGTACGGTCTTCTTGATGACAGCTACGAGATGTACAACACAATGTTCCCTGCTCTTATGGGTGAAGATGATATTGTAAGTTATCTTATAAACATCATTCTTAGAATTATGCCTAACGCAGACCTCAACAACATTCTCGACGTTGCAGTTAAAGTTCTTATCGAAGACTATATGAGATATTCAACTCTTCTCTGGGGTCTTTGCCCTTCAGGCAACTACCCTGCTTGCAGAGAGATGTATCTTACTGACGAGGGTCTTGAAAACATCGTAGAACAGACAGACTGGTTCTATAACGCACAACTTAATTCTGATGCAAATATTCTTCAGGCTAAGGCTGACGGTGTTGAAATTTTCGACATTGTTGACTATAACATTCCTCTTTATCAGTTAGTTGACTCTTATGACGACGTTAATGCTGACGGTATTATTCAGCTTGATTCAACATCAATGGGTGCTTATAGCTTAGGTGTTGACAAGAAATTACCTGCTGACTACGTTCCTACATGCAACAACTGTGAAGACCCCGAAAACCACGACCACAAAGACCCCAACGGTATTGTTGACGTATGCACAGGTCTTCTTCCTGAAACAACATTCTATTTCTACAATCAGGA
Organism: Acutalibacteraceae bacterium; assembly: GCA_045657085.1. Classification (GTDB taxonomy): domain Bacteria; phylum Bacillota; class Clostridia; order Oscillospirales; family Acutalibacteraceae; genus DTU089. Next base: position 2,628 of record JAZOSL010000022.1, read on the forward strand.
CCACGAAAAAACAGGTTCTAACGACGTTATCATGAAGCTTGCTGCTGCACTTCTTACAGATAACAGCTTTACAAGCGTTCGCTCTTATCCCGACAAATTCCCTCAGTTCAACACAGGCAGAAACTCAAAAGGTCTTATGCGTGACGTTGAGAAAATGAAAGCTTACGATACAAGCAAGCTTCCCGCAGAATTAAAGGCTGAGCTTGAAGAAGCTATTGCTCTTGCTGAAGAAGCTCTTGACCAGACTGCAGTTGATAT
>JAZOSL010000023.1:0-10622 GCA_045657085.1 Acutalibacteraceae bacterium
TTGATGTGCTTGTTAAAGGTATGCTTCTCGAAAGTGGCAATGATGCCGCTAACGTTACTGCAACAGCAATAAGTGGCTCATATGAAGCTTTTTCAATGCTTATGAACGAAAAAGCAAAAGTTATCGGTATGAAAAATACTTCGTTTAAAAACCCTTCAGGTTTAACCGAAGACGGCCATTTTTCAACGGCGTACGATATGGCTTTGCTTGCTTGTTATGCTATTGAAAACCCTGTTTTTAAAAGCATTTGCTCACAAAAAAGCGTACGTGTTTTTTATGGTAACCCTGCATATGAACGAACCTTTTTAAATCATAACAGGCTACTTGATAGCTGCGATGGTGTTTTTGGTATCAAAACAGGCTTTACTAAGGCTTCGGGTAGGTGCCTTGTAAGTGCAGTTCAGAGAAATGGTGTTTCTCTTGTTGCTGTTACCCTTAATGCACCTGACGATTGGAATGATCACCAAAAGCTTTTTGATTATGGTTTTGAAAAAACGGTGGAAAGAAAAGCCGACTTTGATGACAGTAATTTGAAAATTGAAGTAGTGGGGTCTGATAAAAAATCTTTGAAAATCGGACTTCTTAATGAATTGAAATATTGTTCAGTTACAGATTTTAAAACAGAAACAATTGTGTTCTGCGAAAAATTTTTATATGCCGGAGTTAAAACCGGCGATATTGTAGGCAAAGTTGAAATAAGAGACAACAAAGACACTCTTTTATGTTATAGCTACCTTGTTGCGAAGGAAAGTGCTGACGTTAATTTCGAAATTTCAAAAGAACCTCCAACATTGTTAGATAAACTTAAAAATTTTAGAAAGATTAATTAATATATTATGGCAGAAGAAAGATTACAAAAATATTTATCAGAATGTTCAGTAGCTTCACGTAGAAAAGCAGAAGAACTTATAAAAGCAGGTAAAGTAAGAGTTAACGGTAAAATTGCTGAATTAGGTGATAAGGTTGATCCCAGAAAAGATACAGTAACCGTTAACGGCAAAAAAGTTACTGCTGTTAAACAAAAATATTATATTATGCTTAATAAACCAAGGGGATACGTTACAACTATGAGTGATGAGCTTGGCAGAAAATGTGTTGCTGAGCTTGTTGAAGACGTAGGAGCAACCGTTTATCCTGTTGGCCGTCTTGACAGAGATTCAGAAGGTCTTTTGCTTTTAACTAACGATGGTGCATTCGCTAATGCTGTTATGCATCCAAGAAAGCACGTACCGAAAACGTACAGAGTTACAGTTCGTTCAAATATAAACGATGCTCAGGTTGAAAAGCTTGAAAAAGGTATAGATATTGAAAATGACGGTCGTTTAACCTTACCTGCAAACGTGAGAATTATTGAAAAAAGTGCAGGTAGAAGTGTATTTGAAATAACAATATACGAAGGCAGAAACAGACAGATACGTAAAATGTGCGAAGACGTTAGTCTTGAAGTTATAAGACTTAAAAGAAATGCCATCGGTTCTATTAAATTAGGTATGTTAAAACCGGGCAAATGGCGTGAACTTTCAGAGGATGAAGTGCATCGTCTTCAATCTCAATGAAATTGACAATAAAATACATTTTTAGTATAATAAACAATAAATTATTTTTCAGAGGCGTTTAAAAATGATAAGAAGTATGACAGGCTTCGGCAGAGCTCAGGCATCTGTTGAAGGTTATAATATAACAGTCGAAATTCGTAGTGTTAACAACAGATTTTTCGATTTTTCGGCAAAAATGCCACGTTCATTTTCTTTTCTTGAAGAAAAGGTGAAAAGCTTTCTTAATACCGGAATTTCAAGGGGTAAAGTTGAATGTGGTATACAGATTGAAACAACTGCAGACGAGAGTGTGGTTGTAAGTGTAAATAAACCTCTTGCAAAAGGTTACGTTGATGCTGTTTGCGAAATTGCTGAAAGCTTTGATGTAAAAAACGATTTAACAGCATTATCAATTGCACGTTTTTCAGACGTTCTTTCAATTACAAAAGCTCCTGTAGACGAAGACGATTTATGGCAGAAGGTCAAAGTGGTAGTTGAAGAAGCTCTTAAAAGCTTTATAGCAATGAGAGAAACAGAAGGTGAGAAGCTTAAAGCTGATGTTCTCTCAAGAGCAGATAAAATTATTTCAAACGTTTCTTACATAGAAGAACGTTCACCTGAAACTGTTAAACAGTATTCTGAAAAATTGCTTGAAAGAATGAAGAACGTATTAGGTGACACTCAGATTGACGAAGCAAGAATACTTACTGAAGCTGCTATTTATGCTGATAAAATTGCCGTTGCCGAAGAAACTGTAAGACTCAGAAGTCACATTGATCAGTTACATACTCTTCTTTCAGCCGATGAACCGGTTGGCAGAAAGCTTGATTTCCTTGTTCAGGAAATTAACCGAGAAGCTAATACTATCGGCTCTAAGGCTCAGGATGTTGATATTGCAAGACGAGTTATTGATATAAAAGCTGAAGTTGAAAAAATCAGAGAACAGATTCAGAATATAGAGTGATATTATGAAACTTATAAATATTGGTTTTGGTAATTTAATCAACGCTGATAGGGTTGTGGCTGTTATCAGTCCGGAATCAGCCCCTGCAAAAAGAATGATTCAGGAATGTCGTGAAAGGGCACAGCTTATTGATGCTACCCACGGCAGAAAAACAAAGGGTGTAATTATAACTGATAGCGATAATGTTGTTTTATCATTTTTGTCTGCTGAACAGTTATTAACAAGGTTTAATGACCAAAAAGGGGGACAAGGTTTTGGGTTTGAAGAGTAAAGGAAGTCTTGTTGTTTTTTCGGGTCCTTCCGGTTGTGGAAAAGATACCGTTTTAGATAAAATCAAACAAAACGGTTATGTTTTTGATAAAACAATTTCTGCTACAACAAGGGATATGAGACCGGGTGAAACGGATGGCGTTGATTATTACTTCTTGTCTGAAGAGTCTTTCAAAGAAAAAATCAACAATGGCGAATTTGCCGAGTATACGCTTTATAACGGTAATTATTACGGCACATTAAAAACCGAAATAGAAAACCGTGTAAATAATGGTGGTTGTGTTCTTTTAAAAATTGAGGTTGAAGGTGGAGCAAACATTAAAAAGATGTTCCCTGATTCATTTTCAATATTCGTTTTTCCACCGTCATTAGAAGAGCTTGAACGACGTCTCAGAGGTCGTGGAACCGAAACGGAAGAGAGTTTTCAGAACCGTTACAAGGTTGCTATTGATGAAATGTCAAAAGCACCTGAATATGATTACGTTGTTATAAATGATGATATTGATTTGTGTGTTGAAAAAGTGTGTGGTATTCTTGAAGCAGAGAAAAATCGTTACATTTGCATGGAATCAATTGTCAAAGAAATATTAAATAAATAATTGAAAGGATAAAAAAATTATGCTTAATCAGGATCTCAGTAAAGTACTTTCAGGTCACATCAGCCGTTACTCACTTGTAACTGCAACAGCTAAACGTGCACGTGCTATTTCTGACAAGAATTTAGAGGACAAGGTTATCACAACCGAAAAACCTGTCAGCGAAGCACTCAACGAACTTCTTAATGAAGAATATAGAATTATTGAACCAGACGAAATTGCAAATATCTGATTATGATTGACGGTGCTTTTTTTGCCGAGGTTGCCGTAGAAGGTGTTGCTTATCATTTCGATGCACCATACTCTTACAAAATTCCGTTTGAATTAGAAAACAGTGTAGTGCCCGGGTGTAGAGTTTTAGTGCCTTTTGGTAACGGTAACAGAAAAAAACAGGGACTTATATTGTCTGTGAAGCCTGTTTTTGAAGCTGAAAACAAAATGAAACTCAAATCAATAAGCTCAGTTATTGATAAAATTCCTCTTTTTGATGAAGAAATGCTTTCACTTGTTTTCTGGCTGAAAGAAAACACATTTTGCACTCTTTATGAGGCAGCAAAAGCTATGCTTCCGGCCGGTATAGGTCTTAGTTACGTTGTGTCTTTTATGGCAAACGTAATCCCTGAAGAAAAGGCACAAAAGCTCGGTTATGATGAATCAAGAATATATAATTATCTAAAAGATAAGTGTAAGTTTATAAACAAAGAAAAGATTTTAACCGATTTAGGTATTGATAGCGAATCTAAAATTCTTGAAAAGCTTGTTAAAGACGATGTGTTAATCACTAATGTAGATGCGAAACGCAAAGTTGGTGATTTAACTGTCAGAAACGTAAGGTTGGCTGTAAGCGAAACTGAAGCAGAAGATTTTGCAGGTAAATTAACGTCTAAGCAAAAAAGTGTTCTTAACTTACTGATTGATATCGGTGGTGCTTCCGTAAAAGAAGTTTGTTATTTTACAGGTGTTACACCTGTGGTTGTCAGTGCACTTGAAAAGAAAGGCTTAGTTGAAACCTTTGATAGTGAAATTTACCGAAAACCGGGTTATGATAAATCAAAACAAAAGACAGAATCGCCTGTATTAACACCATCTCAAACAGAAGCCTATAATAAGCTTTTAGAAAAGTATAATGCTCCTGAAGGTGCAGCTGCATTGCTTTATGGCGTTACAGGTTCAGGTAAAACACAAGTCTTTTTAAAGCTTATTGAAAGGGTTGTTAACGATGGTAAAGGTGTTATCGTTATGGTTCCCGAAATTGCCTTAACACCACAAACTCTTGGTATTTTCTATTCTCATTTTGGTGATAGTGTTGCTGTTTTTCATAGTGCACTTTCAGCAGGCGAAAGAATTGATGAATGGAAAAGAGTAAAAAATGGCGAAGCTAAAATTGCTATCGGCACCCGTTCTGCTGTTTTTGCACCTTTCTCAGATTTAGGGCTTATTGTTATAGATGAAGAGCATGAGCACACATACAAATCTGAAATGTCACCACGTTACCATGCACGTGACGTTGCAAGATTCAGGTGTGCGTATAATAATGCGTTGTTAGTATTATCTTCAGCAACGCCTTCAATCGAATCTTATAAAAATGCTCTTGATGGCAAGTATACTTATATAAAACTTTCTCAAAGATATGGTAAAGCAGTTCTTCCTGAAGTTGTAACTGTTGATATAAGTAATACTCACGGTGCAATAAGTAACGAGCTTTACGAAGCTGTTGAAAAATGTCTTGAAGATAAAAAACAGGCAATTCTTTTAATGAACAGAAGGGGTTATAATACTTTTGCAAGCTGTGGTGCTTGTAAAACTGTTTTAACTTGCCCGAATTGCAGTATATCGTTAACTTACCATAATGCAAATAAAAGGCTTATGTGCCATTATTGTGGCCATTCTCAGCCCTATACAGATGAGTGTTCGGTCTGTGGTGAAAAAGCCGTCAGATATGCCGGCTTTGGTACCCAACGAATAGAAGATGAGTTGGAAAATATTTTTCCCGGTGCCCGTATACTACGTATGGATGCCGATACAACAATGGCAAGATATTCATATCAGGATAAATTAACTGCTTTTGCAAACGGTGAGTATGATATTCTTTTAGGTACACAGATGGTTGCTAAGGGTCTTGATTTTCCAAGGGTTACCCTTGTTGGTATTATTTCAATCGACCATCAGTTGTATAACGATGATTTCAGAAGCAGTGAAAGAGCGTTTGACTTGTTGACTCAGGTTATCGGCAGATCAGGCAGGGGTGACTTTAAAGGCACAGCTTATATACAAACAACCTTGCCCGATAACGATATTATCGAATTATCTGCTCAACAGGATTACGAGTCATTTTACGAAACTGAAGCTATTATCAGAAAAAGTATGGTTTATCCACCATTTTGCGATATCTGTTCAGTTACTTTTACAAGTGAGTTATTCAATAATTCATTTAAAAGTGCAAAAATCTTTGCTGATATGGTTATTAAATCAGTAAGTGAAGACTATAGTGATGTAAAAATAAATCTTCTCGGTCCGATTCAACCGAGAGTTTCAAAAATAAGTAATAAATACAGAAACATTTTGACTATAAAGTGTAAAAACAACAAGCGTTTTCGCAGTATGATGTCAGATTTGTTAAAAGCATATCTGAAGGATACAAAAAATTGTACTGCAAGTGTTACTGTTGATATAAATCCACTTTCGTAAGGAGTATATTGTGGCTATTAGAAATATCAGGGTTGATGATGACCCTATTCTCAGAAAAAAATCCCGTGAAGTAACGGAGTTCAATGACCGACTTTTTGATTTGCTTGATGATATGAAAGAAACAATGTATCATTCAGGTGGTGTTGGTCTTGCAGCACCTCAGGTAGGTGTTTTAAAAAGAGTTGTTGTAATGGATGTAAGTGAAGATAGAAATGAATTTATCGAACTTATAAATCCTGAAATTACCTTTGAAGACGGTTCACAAACAGGTGTGGAAGGTTGTCTTTCTTTACCCGGACTTCAGGGTGTTGTTACTCGCCCTAATATCGTCAAGGTTAAAGCACAGAACAGAGACGGTAAATGGTGCCTTTACAAAGGTGAAGAGTTAAAGGCACGTTGCTTCTGTCACGAAATTGACCATTTAGACGGTGTTCTTTATAAAGATAAACTTGATGAGGGCGAATATCTTTACAGAACAGATGTTGCAGAAGATTAAATTAAGGGTGATTTTATGAAAATACTTTATATGGGTACACCTGATTTTGCAGTCAAACCCTTAAAAGCCTTAATTGAAAACAATTATGAAGTTTGTGGTGTTGTAACTCAACCGGATAAGCCTGTCGGAAGAAAAGCAATTTTAACACCTCCACCTGTAAAGGTTGAAGCTGAAAATGCAGGTATAAAAGTCTATCAGCCGTGCACACTAAAGAACGGTGAGGGGATTGAAGTTTTAATAGAAACAAATCCTGACGTAGTTATTGTTGTGGCTTATGGCAAAATATTACCAAAAGATTTTCTGGAGTTTGCTAAATTCGGTTGTATCAATATTCATGGTTCAATTCTTCCTAAGTACAGGGGCGCAGCACCTATTCAAAGATGTGTTCTTGACGGTGAAGAATTTGCCGGCGTAACTGCTATGCAAATGGATGTTGGTCTTGATACAGGCGATATGCTTTTAGTTGAAAAAACAAAAATCGGTGAAAACGAAACCTCGGGCGAGCTTTTCGATAGATTGTCAGATATGGGTGCCGAACTTCTTTTGAAAACACTTGACAAACTTGAAAAAGGCGAGTTGAAGCCCGAAAAACAAAATGACGATGAAAGCACATATGCTTCAATGCTTGATAAATCAATGTCACCTGTAGACTGGTCAAAATCTGCACAAGAAGTTCATAATCAGATAAGAGGGCTTGATCCATGGCCGGTCGCTTTAACAGTGTATAATGGTAAAACCTTAAAGCTTTTCCGTTCGTTTATATCAAAAGAGTTAAATAATGGTGAAGCAGGAACTGTTAAAAATACAAAAGAAGGTCTTGCTGTTTATTGTGGTGACAAAAAGGCTGTTGTTATAACTGAAGTTCAGTACGAGGGCAAAAAACGTATGAAAGCAATTGATTTCTTACGTGGTAATCCGATACCCGATGGTTTCAAACTCGGTTGTTAAAAAAATATTAACATTTATTTATTTTTGACGTAATCTTTTTATATTAAATTATTATTGGGGGTTGATATAATGCCATATTTCTATGTAGATTATTATTATATTATTCTTGTTGTTCCGGTAATAATTGCGTCATTAATTATTCAGTCTAAGTTAAAATCAACTTATGCTAAATATTCACGTGTAAATAACGTGAAAAATCTTACAGGTGCTCAGGCAGCACAGATGGTTCTGAATTATTACGGAATATATAACGTTCAGATTGAACGTGTTGGTGGTACGTTGTCAGACCATTATGACCCTACTAAAAATGTTATAAGACTTTCTGACGGTGTTTTTAATAGTACTTCAATTGCAGCCGTCGGTGTTGCTTGTCACGAAGCGGGCCATGCTGCTCAACATGCTCAGGGTTATGCACCCATTAAAATAAGAAACACTATTTTACCTGTTTGTAATATCGGCTCTACTTTATCAATGCCTTTAATTCTTATTGGTCTTTTTGCCGGCTTTGAGCCACTTATATGGATAGGTATAGGCTTTTTCGCTTTTGTTTCTGTTTTCCAGCTTGTTACGTTACCTGTTGAGTTTAATGCAAGTAAGCGTGCCATAAGTGTTATTGAATCGAATGGTATTCTTACCTATGAAGAGAAAAACGGTGCAGCAAAAGTGCTTAAAATGGCTGCAATGACTTACGTTGCTGCCCTTGCCACAAGTGTTGCACAACTCCTTCGTTTAATTTTGAGATACGGTGGGAGAAGAAATAGATGAGTAAATCCGTGAGAGAAATTGCATACGATATTCTTTGTAAAATTGAATCGGATAAAGCTTATTCAAACCTAGCTATCGACAGTGCTGTTAAGATGTATAATCCTGACAGCACTGATTGTGCTTTTATTTCTCGTGTCGTTTACGGTGTAATTGAAAGAAAAATCACACTCGATTACATAATAAATCAATATTTAAACCAACCTATAAAAAAATTGAAAGCACCTGTTCTTGTAGCATTACGATTAGGTGCGTATCAGATTGTTTTTATGGATAAAATTCCTGATAGTGCTGCTGTTAACGAAACTGTTTCGATAATAAAAAATAGTAAATTTTCATTTTCGTCAGGACTTGTCAATGCCGTTTTACGAAAAATTTCCATTAACAAAGATAAAAAATTTGATACTCTAAGTGGTGACGAGTTGACTTCTGTTGTGTACTCGGTCCCCGAAGAAATTGTAAAGTTTTTAAATCATCATTACGGTAATGAAAATACGGAACAATTCTTAAAAGCATCACTTTTACCAAAGAAAATATATATCCGTGCCAACAATGTTAAAATCAGTAATGAGGGTTTAATAAAAGAGCTTGAAGCTGAAGGTGTTACGGTGAAAACAACATATCTGAAAAACGCCTTTGAAATTGATTTTAACGGTGCTGTATATAACCTTTCAGCTTATAAAAAAGGTTATTTTCACGTTGAAGATTTATCTTCTCAGCTTTGTGTTGAAGCTCTGGAGTCTTATCCGGGATGTACAGCAATTGATGTGTGTGCTGCTCCGGGTGGTAAGACATTTACGATAGCAGAAAATATGAATAACACTGGCGAATTGATATCGTGCGATATATACCCACAAAGAACTGATTTAATAAAAAACGGTGCTGATAGATTAGGGCTTTCTTGTGTTAAAGCAACTGTAAATGATGCTTCTGTTTTTAACGAAACTTTTCCTTTGGCAGACAGGGTTTTGTGTGATGTGCCTTGTTCGGGCTTAGGTATTATCGGTAAAAAGCCTGAGATAAAATATAAAAGTCTTGACGACACAAAATCACTTTTGCCAATTCAGAAGGAGATTTTGAATGTATCGTCAAAATACGTTAAAAGTGGTGGCAGATTAGTTTATTCTACTTGCTCTGTTAACCCAAACGAAAACAGAAAAATATGTGATGCTTTTTTGAGTGAAAATACTGATTTTCAATCTGTTAAAGCATTACCTGATGTTGAAAGAACAGTAGATGAAGGGGATTATTTAACTCTTTTTCCGCATAAAAATAATTGTGACGGCTTTTTTGTTGCAGTATTTGTAAGAAAGTAAGGAATGTATGGATAAAAAGGATATTGTTTCATTAAATTTTGATGAGCTCTGTGAAGAATTGAAGGTTCTTGGTTTTCCGAAATTCAGAGCAACTCAGATTTATGATTGGCTTCATAAAAAATGTGTTTCTTCCTTTGAAGAAATGACTAATATTTCAAAAGATATGATACGCCTGTTAAATGACAATTTTGTCATATTTGGCTGTTCTATTGAAAAAAAGTTAGTTTCGCAGTATGATAATACTGTAAAATACTTGTTTTCTTTACCTGATGGTGAGTATCTTGAATGTGTTGTTATGGACTATAAATACGGTTACACAATATGTGTTTCAACTCAGGTTGGTTGTAAAATGGGTTGCGCCTTTTGTGCATCAGGTATAGGTGGCTTTAAACGTAATCTTGCACCATCTGAAATATTAGGTCAGATATATGCTGCCCAACGTGATTTATCATTACGTATTTCACGTATTGTGCTTATGGGTATGGGTGAGCCACTGGATAATTTTGATAACGTTGTGAAGTTCCTGGAGCTTGTAAGTAACGAAAAAGGCCTTAATATCGGCATGCGACACATTTCACTTTCAACAAGTGGCATTGTGCCTCGTATTTATGATTTGCTTGACAAAAATCTTCAGTTAACTTTATCAGTTTCTTTACATGCTCCCAATGATGAAATTCGTTCAAAAATAATGCCTGTCAATAATAAATGGAATGTTGATGAGTTGCTAAAGGCGTGTAAAATATATGCTGATAAAACTTCAAGAAGAATTTCATTCGAGTATGCTATGATGAAAGGTGTTAACGACACACCTGAGTGTGCGAAAGAACTTTCATTAAAGCTTAAAGGCATTCTTTGTCACATTAATCTTATTCCTGCTAATGAAGTAGCTGAAAAAGGTCATAAACGAAGTACCGATAGTGATATTGAAAAGTTTAAAAATATTCTTGAAAAATCGGGCCATACAGTAACAATAAGACGTACTTTGGGCTCAGATATAAATGCTTCTTGTGGTCAGCTGAGACGTGAAAAAATTAAAGAAGATAATTC
>JAZOSL010000024.1:0-15025 GCA_045657085.1 Acutalibacteraceae bacterium
GTCGTTTTCAAGGAATGGAATCATTGCAGTAGCAACTGATACAACCATCTTGGGTGAAACGTCCATATAGTCTGCATACTGAGGAGCAACCTCACGGAATTCATCACGGTAACGAACTGTTACACGGTCATTCATAAAGAAATTGTTCTCGTCAAGGGGTTCGTTAGCTTGAGCAACGCAGTAGTTGTCCTCTACGTCTGCTGTCATATACTCAACTTCGTTAAGAACCTTACCTGTTTCTTTATCAATTTTACGGAAAGGTGCTTCAATGAAGCCGTACTTGTTGATTCTTGCAAATGTTGCAAGGTAAGAAATAAGACCGATGTTAGGACCTTCAGGAGTTTCGATAGGACACATTCTACCGTAGTGACTATAGTGAACGTCTCGAACTTCGAAACCTGCTCTGTCTCGTGAAAGACCACCGGGACCAAGAGCTGAAAGACGTCTCTTGTGAGTAAGCTCAGCAAGGGGGTTTGTCTGGTCCATAAACTGTGAAAGAGGTGAAGAACCGAAGAATTCTTTAATAGCAGCCATAACAGGTCTGATATTTATGAGTGCTGCAGGAGTAGCCTTATCAGGCTCCTGAGCTGAAAGAGTCATTCTTTCACGTACAACTCTTTCCATTCTTGTAAAGCCTATTCTGAACTGGTTCTGAAGAAGTTCACCAACTGAACGGATACGACGGTTACCTAAGTGGTCGATATCGTCGATGTTACCAAGTTCATTACCAAGGCAATTAAGATAGTTTATTGATGCAAAAATATCGTCAATAATGATGTGCTTAGGAATAAGATCATCACAACGGAGTTTCATCTGCTCAAGAAGAGCTTCTTTATCATCGCCACATTCGTCAATGATTTCTTTAAGAACTGTAAAACGAACTAATTCGTTAATAGCAATTTCTTCAAGTTCATCTCTTGAAACGCAATCGATAAAGTCGAGAGGATCAACCATGTTGTTGGAAATAACCTTAACACGTTTGCCTTCAACGTCAAGAACTACTTCTTTAACACCTGACTTGTTGATAGCAACAGCAAGTTTTGAAGTGATTTTGTCACCTGCAGAAACAAGAAGTTCGCCTGTAAATGGGCTGAAAACATCTTCTGCTGCAATACCTCCTTCAATTCTGTCAGTAAGAGCAAGCTTCTTATTATATTTGTATCTACCTACACGTGAAATATCATATCTGTGAGGATCAAAGAAAAGATTATTAACGTGTGTCTCAGCAGATTCAAGCGTTGGTGGTTCACCGGGACGAAGCTTTCTGTAAACTTCAAGTAAAGCTTCTTCGGTGTTCTTTGTTGTATCCTTTTCAAGAGTTGCTTCGATTCTGTCGTCATCGCCAAAGAACTCACGGATATCGTTGTTTGAAGAAAGACCGAGAGCACGAATAAATGTAGTGATAGGAAGCTTTCTGTTCTTATCAATTCTTACATTAAAGATATCGTTCTGGTCTGTCTCGTATTCAAGCCATGCACCTCTGTTAGGAATAACAGTAGATGTGAAAAGCTTTTTACCGTTCTTGTCATAGGTGAAACCATAGTATACACCAGGAGAACGTACAAGCTGAGAAATGATAACACGCTCTGCACCATTGATAACAAAGGTACCGCTGTCAGTCATAATGGGGAAATCGCCCATGAAGACTTCATTCTCTTTGATTTCGCCGGTTTCCTTGTTGTAAAGGCGTACCAACACGCGAAGGGGTGCAGAGTAAGTTGCATCTCTTTCTTTGCACTCAGCAACGCTGTACTTCGGCTTCTCGTCCATACGATAATCGATAAAAGTAAGGACAAGATTACCCGTGTAGTCCGTGATTTCATCAATGTCACGGAATACCTCTCTAAGCCCTACGTCAAGGAACCACTTATAAGAGTTCTTCTGCACTTCAATAAGATTGGGCATCTGCATAACCTCATTGATTCCTGCAAAACTCATTCTCGTGTTCTTACCGAGCTTTACGGGTTTTACATTCGCCATAAAAGACATCACTCCGTTCTGTATTTAAATTCTCTTTTCACCTGTGCTACAGGCTGAAAAAAGAAAAAATTAACAACAAAATATCGGGTTATTTTACAACCTTCGACTTGCGTCAAAACACAATTATTCATAATAATCCAATATAATTGAGAATATAGTATACAACACCATATTTCAATTGTCAAGAAAATTTTTACAAAAAATAAAAAAAGTCTGCGAATCGAAAAAATTCGCAGACCACGTCTTATTTAATTCTGTTTATCAGCTGCAAGCTTTCTTTTTACCTTTCTTAAAGAAACTATGTATGCAGGTATCAGGAAAAGGTCGGCAGCCATCCATGCAACAGGATTTGCAACACACGCTGCTGAATAACCTATTGTATTTACAAAACCGAACCCCATAATACCTCTCGCTACAAGTTCAAAGCCACCCGTAAGCATTGCAGTAAAGCTGTAACCCAAGCCCTGAAGCCCATTTCTTAAAATAAACAACGAAGAAAGTATAAGATAGAAATAACTACCTGCATTTATATATTGCTGAGCAAGTGCTATCACTTCTGTTTCAGAGCCGTCAATAAACAGCAACGATAAATACGGGCCAAAAAATTGTGCAACACAAAAACCTATAATTGCATAAATAAAGCCAAGCACAAGAGCTCTGTGCATACCTTTTTCTATTCTGTCAATTTTCTTTGCACCTAAATTCTGACCACAATAAGTAGCCATTGTTATACCAATAGTTTCTGCAGGAAGAACTATCATAAGCTGAGTCTTACCACCAATAGTAATGGCAGCAATACAATCTGCACCCAAACCATTAACACAAGACTGAAGCATTACCGAGCCTATAGCAGTTATTGAAAACTGCAACGCCATTGGTATACCATTTCTTATAAGATCCTTGACGAAAACAAAATCGAGTTTTCTTGTTTCTTTTGTAATATGTAAAATCGGGAAACTTCTTTTTACGTATATAAAGCACAGCAAACCTGAAACCAGCTGTGAAAAAACGGTTGCTATAGCTGCCCCTTTTACGCCCATATGAAACACAATTATGAGAAGTAAATCAAGTCCTATGTTCAAAAAAGAAGAAAACAGCAAAAAATATAAAGGTGTTCTGCTGTCCCCTAAAGCTCTTACAATACTTGCAAGAAGATTGTAAAGAATTGTTGCACCTATACCTGCAAAGATAATAATTATATAATTGTATGCATTTTCATAAACTTCTTCAGGAGTATTTAAAATGCTTAAAAGTGGTTTGGTAAAAAGCATTGCTGCTATAGTAAGAATAACTGCTAAAGCTGAAGATGTATAAACAATATTAGCAACGTATTTTTTCAGATTATGAATATCCTGTGCCCCAAACCTTTGAGCTATCGGTATAGCAAAGCCTGTACAAAGACCTACGACCGTACCTATAACCAAAAAATTAAGTGGACCGACAGAGCCTACGGCAGAAAGGGCATTTTTACCAACAAACTGACCTACAATAATTGTGTCAGCCATATTATAAAATTGTTGAAACAGGTTTCCCACCATTAACGGCAAACAAAACTTTAAAATATTTTTCAACGGACTACCCGTTGTCATATCCCTTGTCATTATATCTCTCCAAAAAACAAAAATTAAAATTCACTTAGTTATTTATAACATCATAAGCCATATCGGGGTCATCACTCATAATACAGTCAGCACCTAACTCATTGAGATTTTTAACATCTTCAGAGTCGTTCACTGTCCAATACTGAACTGCAATATTGTTTCTATGAGCATAATTTATCAGTCTTTGAGAAGCAAGTGAAAAAACGTAATACCCGTTATGCGGTATCTGTAAAGCTTTATACTTAAAAAAACCGTCTTCGAAGTCAATATCAAACGTTGCAGCAACGTACAAAAGCACAACCTCAGCAATACCTGCAGAACGCATCATATCAGGATATTTTTGATCCATATATTTTGTTACATTTCCGTTAAATGTACCAACCACAACGTTGTCGAGTAAACCTTTTTCTTTAAGCACCCTGTAAAGCTCATCAGTAGCTTTTTCGCCTAACTCTCCCGCATCCTTGATTTCTATAATATAATCAAAGCCACCGTTACTTTCAAGATAATCAAGTACGTCTTCAAGAAGAACTGCTCTTAAATTTTCGGGAATATCTGACTCTTTTAAATCTCTGTACGGATACTCCCCTTCCGGATTACAGAAATTCGCACCGAAATTCAGTTTTCTTAATTCTTCATAAGTTTTCTCTGATGGTATTACACCTTTTTTACCAAAAACAGTTTCTGAGTCTGTAGTTCTGTCAAGGGTATCATCGTGTAAAAGAATAAGCTTACCATCTTTCGTTAAATGAAGATCAAACTCAAAAACATCAACATCAAAGTTTTCACTTTCAATACAAGTTTCAAAAGCAAGCATTGTATTTTCAGGTGCAATGTCCTTACCTGAACGATGTGCTGAAACAAAAGCTTTATCTTCTGTTATGTACGGGTTAGTCACTTTAGTGTAATCTACATTTTTACCGTCAAAGAATTTACAAACAACACCACAAACGCCAATTAAAGCTATTAAAAATGCCAAAACTAAGGCGATTACTTTACCTATTATTTTTAAAACTCTCTTAAACACACAACCACCCCTAATATTTCAAGAATAGTAAACAAATTACAATAAACAATTATAAAAAATATCACACACAAATACTTTTGTCAACAAACTAAAAAATAAAAACCCGTTCCGGTTGAAATATTATATTTATATATGGTATAGTATATTCATCAACGAGGTGATATTTTATGAAGAAAAAAACATCTGTTAAAACACGTACAATAAGAAAAGCTTTAAATGCTGCTATGCCTGCATTAACACTTTTGTGTTCTCCGCCAAAATTAGAAAGCATCAAAAAAGCTTTGTTTATACAACCACATCCTGATGATAACCAGATAGGTGCCGGTGGAACAATTGCACGTTTAATTGATATGGGTGCCGAAGTTTATGAATTAACTGTTCTTGACGATAGATTCACTGACCTTACATATTCAGGTGAAGGTTATACAGTAAGACAAAAAGAAGCATTGAACGCCCAAAAAATACTAGGTATGAAAAATGCAGGTTTTTTAGGTTTTGGTGACAGAACAAAAGCTACTGACCGTGAAATATCCGAAAAAATTGTTGAAGTCATAAGAGAAATAAAACCTGATGCCGTTTTCACAGTAGACCCGTCACTTGTAACAGAATGTCATGAAGACCATATAAAGGTTGGCAATGCTGTTAAATATGCAATTTTAGATTCAGGATTCGATTTTTATCCTGAATATGTAGACGGCAAACCCCGTAAAGATATCCACCACGTAAAAACAGTAGGTTTTTATTATACTGATAAGCCTAACCTTACAGTTGATATAGGTGACTTTGAAGATATAAAATTCGAAGCTATAAATGCTCACGAATCACAAAAGAATGTTGCACTTAATGGTGCCTTAAGATTACAGTCCCAATATTTTGCACAAGGCACAGATTTTAAAGCAGCTGAAGTTTTAAGACTACAAAACACACTTCATTCTCATTGCTTTAATTTACCCGTTGAATAAAAAAATAAAACCGATACGGAATTCCCGTATCGGTTTTCGTTTATTTATGTTTTTTGTGATGTGCACAAAAGTCAGTAAGACTTAGTGATTGTCAGATTCTGATGCAGATTGCGATTTCTTTATCCCGAAGGCGTATGAGATACGCCGAGTGGGTAAAAATCGTGATATGCGCAAAATATGACAATCAGATTATTTTGCTACGATATTGATAATCTTACCCGGTACGTAGATTTCTTTAATAATCTGCTTACCTTCAACAAACTCTTTAACTTTTTCATCTGCCTTTGCAGCTGCTATTGCCTGTTCTGCAGTTGAATCCTTAGCAATAGAGATTGTTGCACGAAGCTTACCACAAATCTGTACAGGCACTTCAATAGTTGAATCCACTGTCTTTGCCTCATCATATTCGGGCCACTGTGCTACTGCAAGAAGACCTTCGCCACCAAGAGTTGCCCAAACTTCTTCTGCAACGTGCGGTGCAAATGGGTCAAGAAGCTTCACGAATGTTTTAACTTCGTCCTTTGTAACTGAGCCTACTTCGTAAATTTCGTTAAGAAGTGTCATAAGAGCAGCAATAGCTGTATTGAACTTCATATTTTCAATATCTTCTGAAACTTTCTTGATTGTTTTATGAAAGGATGTTTCAAGCTCTTTTGAATAGCCTTCGCCATCTTTAACGATTTCAAGAAGGTTCCATGTTCTGTCTACAAATCTCTTACAGCCCTTAACACTGCTTTCGCTCCATGGAGCTGCTTTTTCATAGTCACCCATAAAGAGAACGTAAGTACGAAGAACGTCTGCACCAAGTGAATCAACAACTTCATTGGGGTCAACAACATTACCCTTTGATTTACTCATTTTTTCACCGTCAGGACCAAGAATAAGACCCTGAGCAGTTCTCTTAGCATAAGGCTCTGCAAAAGGAACTTCACCCAAATCATAAAGGAATTTATGCCAGAAACGAGAGTAAATAAGGTGACGTGTAACGTGCTCCATACCACCGTTATACCAGTCGATAGGGCCCCAATATGCAAGTTTTTCTTTATCAGCAAAGGCTTTGTCGTTATGTGGGTCAATGTAACGTAAGAAATACCATGATGAACCTGCCCACTGAGGCATTGTATCTGTCTCTCTCTTTGCAGGAGCACCACATTTAGGACAAGTACAATTTACATAGCTGTCAATTTTAGCAAGGGGACTTTCGCCGTCTGAGCCGGGCTGGAAGTTGTCAACCTCAGGAAGTCTTAACGGAAGTTCTTCATAAGGTACGGGAACGATTCCGCATTTTTCGCAGTGAACAATCGGAATGGGTTCACCCCAATATCTCTGACGGTTGAATGCCCAGTCTTTCATTTTATACTGAACACCTTTTTCGCCTATACCCTTTTCACTAAGGAAAGCAAGCATTTTTTCAATAGAATCAACTTTTTTCTCTGTACCGTTAAGGAAATCAGAGTTAACCATTTCACCGTCACCGGTGTATGCTTCTACTGAAATATCTCCACCTTTAATAACCTCAATAATGTCGATACCAAATTTTTTTGCAAATTCGTAGTCACGTTGGTCGTGAGCAGGAACAGCCATGATAGCACCTGTACCGTAACCCATCATAACGTAGTCAGATATGTAAATAGGAATTTTCTTGCCGTTAACAGGGTTAATTGCTTCAAGGCCTTCAATTCTTACACCTGTTTTTTCTTTTACAAGCTGAGTTCTTTCAAACTCTGTTTTCTTTGCACACTCTGCACGGTAATCTTCAATAGCACCCATATTACCGATTTTATCTGCATATTTGTCGATAAGTGGATGCTCGGGTGCCATAACCATAAATGTTACACCAAAAAGAGTATCGGGACGGGTAGTATAAATCTTTAATGTTTCATCAGTGCCATCAAGAGTGAAGTTTACGAAAGCACCTGTAGATTTACCAATCCAGTTAACCTGCTGAAGCTTGATGTTAGGAAGGTAATCAACGTCATCAAGACCCTGAAGAAGCTTATCTGCATATTCGGTAATACGAAGGTACCAAACGTCTTTTGATTTCTGAACAATGTCACTGTGGCAGATATCACATTTACCACCCTGTGAATCTTCGTTTGAAAGAACAACCTTACATGAAGGACAATAGTTTACAAGAGTTTTGTCTCTGAAAACAAGGCCCTTTTCAAACATTTTAAGGAATATCCATTGAGTCCATTTATAATAATTCTCTTCTGTAGTATCCACAACTCTTGTCCAGTCGAAAGAGAAACCAACCTTCTTAAGCTGTGAAGAGAATTTTTCGATATTCATATCTGTAACCTTACGGGGATGAATACCTGTTTTAATAGCATAGTTTTCAGTAGGAAGGCCGTATGCATCAAAGCCAATAGGGAAAAGAACGTTGTAACCCTGCATTCTTCTCTTACGGGAAACAACCTCAAGACCTGAGTAAGCTTTTATGTGACCAACGTGCATACCTGCACCACTTGGATAAGGGAATTCAACAAGACCATAGAATTTGGGCTTATCTGAATTATCCTGTGCATGGAAAACACCCTCGTCTTCCCATATTTTCTGCCATTTGCTTTCAACGGCTGAAAAATCATATTTCATCTATATCACCTTTCTGTGAAATGCAGAATGCTCTGCACAAAATTTACTTCTTTATTACGATATAAAATCAGTCAATAAAACCGCTTATATCTATTTTTGCACCATCTTCCCAAAGACGTTCAAGGTTATAATAATGCCTTGCATCTTCAAGGAAAATATGAACTACAACACCCTGGAATTCAAGAAGCACCCAACCGGTTGCCCGACCTTCAACGTGGTCTACTTTTATACCTGCTTCTTCAAGCTGATATTCAACTTCATCAGCAAGTGAACGAATATGTGTGTTTGAGTTAGCAGTTGCAATAACAAAATAATCAGCAACTATGGTAAGCTCGTTGATTTTAATTACTTCAATATCATTAGCTTTTTTGTCATCAAGAGCTTTAACTATTTTTTTTACTGTGTCTAAACTCATTTGTTTTCTCCTGTATTTAAAATTTTTATTAAAGCATCGTTATAAGCATCTAACGTATCGGGATGAATTATTCTTCCCTGATCAATCAAATCCTTAATTGTAAAGCTTAACCCTTCTACAATTGCTTCATCAAGTGATTGTAGTGCTTTTTCTCTCATAATTTCCACACCGTTATAATCTCTTTCATCGCTTATAAAATCGGCTATAAAAATTATTTTTTCAAGCAGTGACATATTTTTTCTGCCTGTTGTGTGGTATCTCACTGCATTTATTATATCCTGATTGTCTATACCAAATTCTTTCTTTATGTAAACACTTCCGCAAATAGAATGATATAGCTTTGCAACGCCCAATTCATACTCGTTAAGCTCTACACCATTTTCAAGCATATATGAAAGTTGAAGACCTGCAGGTGTATCCTTACAGCAATCGTGAATAAGACCTGCCGTATAAGCAACATCCTCATCGCCACCATAAAGTCCGGCAAGTTTTTTTGCTGAATCTGCAACGTTAAGGGAGTGAATATATCTCTTTTCTGTAAGCTTAGCTTTTAGTATTTCTTTGTATTCATTATCTCTACTCACAGTACAGCCCCCTTGATTTTATATATTCATACACTTCGTCATCAACAAATTTTGTTTTACCGTTTTTTAAAGCTTCTCTTATCTGTGTCGAGCTTATTTCAACTGGCTCTTTTTCACAAATAATTATTTCATTTTCTTTTAAACCTAAAACAGTCTGTGCATAGATTTTCATTTCTGAAAGCTTTTTTAAATCTTCCGTTCTGCATGCACAAACCAAGGTGCATAATCTTAAAATCTCTCTGTACTCATACCATTTATGGAACGACAACAGCATATCATCACCCATAAATAAATACAATTCAGAATCGGGGTAAAGTTTTTTTATTTCGCTTACCGTATCAACAGTATAGCTTTTTCCTCCCCTTTTAATTTCTGTATCACTGACTTCAAATAACTCTTCTGAAAAAGCCAGCTTACACATATTAAGTCTGTCTTCATCCGAAGCAAAAGACCCACTTTTAAAAGGTGAAACAGCAGCAGGAATTATAATAACTTTATCTGCATTTATAGCCTTTGAAAGATTTTCAGCTAATAGCTTATGACCTTTATGAACAGGGTCAAAAGACCCACCGTAAATACCAATTTTTTTCATATCAG
Source organism: Acutalibacteraceae bacterium (assembly GCA_045657085.1). Taxonomy (GTDB): domain Bacteria; phylum Bacillota; class Clostridia; order Oscillospirales; family Acutalibacteraceae; genus DTU089. The sequence goes on from JAZOSL010000024.1 coordinate 9,762, forward strand.
TATAAGGTCACACTTTCCATTTCAAGCTTTCCACGGTATGAGGTGATTTTAATTTTTACTCTTGTTACTTCAGTAGGTGTTATTTTAACAATTTTCTTGTAACCTACAACCTGACCCTCGGCAACCTTTTTGAACTTACCGTCACCTTTATCAATATAAACTTCATATTCTTCAATATGCTGACCGTTAATAATATGCTCCTGCATAACTATCTTGTCGAACATATCCTTCTGTGAAAGGGTAATTGTGAGTTCAGGCTCTTTATCATTATCAGCAGGCTTCCAGGTTTTAAATTCGTCATCGCTGAAAAGATTTTCTGCTTTGTATTCTTCTGAAAACTCACTACTTGCAGAAATTGTTCCGATGCTTGAAACCTTATAGCTATAAGATCTTCTCAGATCGTGACCAAACGCTTTTAATATCTGGAAATCCATTTCAGCAAATTTACCATTTTTCATTGGTGGCACGCCAAGCATCCATGCACAGTTTGAACCAACTGTCTGGAGATAAATTTTCTGTAGTCTGTCTTTTGTTTTTGCTGAATATTCGTCTTCTTTATGGTAGTACCATCTGTCACGTATAGACATACTCACTTCGCAAGGATACCAGATAAAATTCTCTTCCTTTTTAATAGCCTTTCTTGAGCCTAAATCAGTTTCAAATTTTTCTGCTTTTCTTCTTGCTTTTTTAGATGTGTCCTTACTACGTTCAAATGCATTATAAATACTGTGTCTTTCAGGCACAACACTCCATTCGTTTTCACGAATCACACCCCATTCGTTACCATACCAACGAACATCAGGACCAACAAGTGCTATAACTGCATTTGGTTGACATTCTCTTACAACCTCGTAGTAACCGAGCCAGTCATACTCCTGAATATTACCGTTTTTGTCGGGCTCAGCAGCACCATCAAAACGAACGTAGAAAATATCCCCGTATTTTGTAAGAACTTCTCTTAAAAGATTTTTGAAATATGTATTATAAGCCTCGCCACTACCGTATGAAGATTCTCTACGGTCAAGTGGTGAAATTGCTATACCAAATTTAAGGCCCTGAGCTTTACATTCTTTGCTTAAAAGCTCAACTATGTCTCTGTTTTCAACATCCCAGTCAAATGCAGACGCAACTGAATAGTTAGTATATTGAGAATCCCAAAGGCAGAAACCGTCGTGATGCTTTACGTTAAGCACCATACCGTTAAAACCTGCATACTTAAAAAACTCTACCCATTCTTTAGCATCAAATTCATCGGGGCAAAAGTTTTGTGGATTAACAGAACCGTCTGTCCACTCTTTATTTACAACAGTAGCAAGGCCGAAGTTAATAAATCCGTAGAACTCGGTTTTCTGCCAATTTAACTGTCTTTCAGAGGGCTTTACCTCTGCTGCAATTTCATAAGGCTTCATTCTTTATCCTTTCAGTCCAACCCTTGAAACCGGGTTGGACTTATTTCTTCTTTTCTTATTTACCACAGTCGCAGTTTGTAGCTACAATATCAATGCCCAAACCACAAACATTTTCAATAACAATATCACCTATTTTAACAGGTGCTTTAATTGTTGCTTGGTTTATTGCTTTCATGCAATCAAACATTTTATCCTTAGGTATAGGTCCTGCAGATTTAACAGGAACTACGGGGTGAACGCCACCCTCAACCTTAACACTTGTTGTAAGGCTTCTTACGGGGTTAGTAATTTCTGTTCTTGCATATTGGTCACCACGTTTGCATGTATTACCTGTAACGGAAATAACCTGACCATTTTCAATCTCAACCTCAATAGGACAACCTAAAGGACAGGATACACAAATAAGACTTTTTTTCATTTCAGTACCCTCCTTACTCTTCGATGCGAACAATAATTTCGCTATCTTTATTCATATCTTTCAACATTTCTGTTGTGATAGTTACGTTCTCCATTTCACCCGGTGCAAGTTTAACTTTCTTTCTGGATGAAAGGATTTTGCCGTCACATTCAACAACAACCTTTGCACCCATATAAACCTGACCAACTCGGAAATAAAGCTTTAAGTTTTCGTCACCCTCAATGTTAACTCTTTGAGGAACTATATAACGAACTCCGTTGATTCCCTTGGTGTTAATAAAAGTGCCACCTTTTTTCTTGCCGAAAATATAATCAGCTGCACCTTTACCTGCTATCTGGCTTTCTTCTGTTACGTAGTCAACAAGGTCGTGAACCTGTAAAACGTTACCACAAGCAAATATACCGGGGTGAAGTGTTTCTCTGTATTCGTCAACAACAGGACCACTTGTAACTCTGTCAAGCTCAACCCCAACATCTTTTGAAAGCTCATTCTCGGGGATAAGACCAACAGAAAGAAGAAGTGTATCACATTCGATATATTCTTCTGTACCGGGAATAGGCTGTAATTTATCATCAACCTTTGCTATTGTAACACCTTCGAGTCTGTCTTTGCCGTGAGTTTTAACAACTGTACAGCTTAAACGAAGCGGAATACCAAAGTCGTCAAGACACTGAACTATATTTCTTGTAAGACCACCTGAATAAGGCATAAGCTCACAAACAACTTTAACTTCTGCACCTTCAAGAGTCATACGTCTTGCCATAATAAGACCGATATCACCTGAACCGAGAATAACAACCTTTTTACCGGGCATATAGCCATCGATATTAACGTATTTCTGTGCAGTACCTGCAGTCATAATACCTGCAGGTCTTGAACCTGCAATTGAAAGTGCACCTCTTGGTCTTTCACGGCACCCCATAGCAAGAACAACTGCAATTGCTTTAAACTGCATAAGACCTTCGTTGTTATTTACTGCAGTTACAACGTTATCTTCTGAAATATTGAGAACCATTGTGTCAGTAAAAACATCAATGTCGGTTTTTTCAACCTGTTCAATAAATCTTCCTGCATACTCAGGACCAGAAAGCTCTTCACCAAAGTAATGAAGACCGAATCCGGTGTGAATACACTGTTCAAGAATACCACCAAGGGTTTCAGCTCTTTCAAGAATGACAATTTTTTCAACGCCTTCTTCTTTTGCTTTAAGAGCAGCGGCCATACCGGCAGGACCGCCGCCAACTACAACAAGATCATAATTTAACATTTTGCCCTACCCCCTTATTTAGTCTTATGGTACATAATTTTCGACTCGCCGCCGAATTTTGTAATTTCATTCATAGGTACGTTCAATTCTCTTGCAAGAATTTCAACTACCTTGCTGCCACAGAAGCCACCCTGACATCTACCCATACCGGCTCTTGTTCTTCTCTTGACACCATCAACGTCACGAGCACCTGCAGGAGCGTGAATAGCATCAAGAATCTCACCTTCTGTAATAGTTTCGCAACGGCAAACAATTCTGCCGTAAGCTTTATTCTTTTCAATAAGCTTTGCTCTTTCTTCTGTTGTCATATGACGGAAACGAACAGGCTCGGGACGAACAGGGTTGAAATCTGCTTTCTTTTCAAAGCCACCTGAAAGCTCGTTTATAATTCCGTCAACCATTTCTGCAATAGCAGGTGCAGAAGAAAGACCCGGTGACTCAATACCTGCTGCATTGATAAAGTTTTTATCAACAGCTGATGAGCCGATAATAAAGTCGTCAGTAGTAGGATGAGCTCTGTTACCACTGAAGGATGTGATTGCATTTCTCAAAGATACTGCAGGTACACTCTTTATTGCGTTAACATAAATTTTCTCAAGACCAACGGGTGTTGTTGCAACGTCGTCACCATTATCAATATCTTCAGCTGAAGGACCAACAATAAGGTTACCGTCAACAGTAGGTGAAACAAGAACGCCTTTACCCATTTTTGAAGGACATTGGAAAATAGTTCTTGAAACAAGTGAACCCTGTGATTTATCGAGAAGATAATAGTCACCGTGACGAACAACAATTTCTATTGAATTGTCGCCTATAAGTGAAGCTATTTCACCTGAATGAACACCTGCTGCATTTATAACGTAAGTTGCAGTAATATCACCAAGAGTTGTGCTGAGAACAAATTCGTTATCAACCTTTTTAATATCTTTAACTTCGCAGTTTCTTAAAAATTCAGCACCGTTGGTTACTGCATTTTCAACACCTGCAATAGTAAGCTCGTACGGGCAAACTATTGAAGATGTAGGCGCAACAAGAGCGCCGATTGCAGTATCACCAATATTGGGTTCGAGTTTTACCAAATCTTCTCTGTTCACAATACGAAGACCGGGCACGCCGTTCTTAACACCTCTGTCAAGAAGTTCTTCAAGGTGTGGTATTTCATCTTCTGAGAAAGCAACAACAAGAGCTTCATTATTTTTAAGTGGGACATGAAGCTCTGAGCATACTTTTTTCATAAGCTCAACACCACGAACATTAAGCTTTGCTTTAAGTGTACCGGGGACAGCATCAAAACCTGCGTGAACAATAGCACTGTTAGCTTTGGTTGCACCCATTGCACAGTCGTTTGCTCTTTCAAGAAGAGCAATCTTGATGTTGTATTTTGAAAGCTCACGTGTAATAAGCGAACCAACAACACCTGCACCGATGACAGCAACGTCGTACTTCATCTTCAAACATCTCCTTGCAGACAAAAAAACTTGTCCGATAATAAAATTTAAATCAGTTTATTATACCATAGCAGAATTTAAAAAATCAAGTGTATATATAATGTTTTTATACCTTGTTTTTTGGTAAATTATAGTGTAATATATTTATATAATAAAATAGGGAGTTTTGTGGTTTTGCAACAGTATAACACTCGCAACCACTCCCTGCTCGGTTATTTTAAAATCAAAATTTTAACTATTTGAGGTAAAAATATATGTCAAAACCTGAACTTCTTGCCCCTGCCGGTGATATAAACTGCCTTATTGCTGCTGACCGTTTTGGTGCAGACGCAGTATATATCGGTGGTCCTCTTTTACAGCTTCGTGCTGAAAAATCTGCCTTCACTGAAGAAGAGATTGATACGGCTGCAAAACTATTGCATTCAAAAGGAAAAAAGCTTTACGTAACTGTAAACAGTTTTACCAAAAACAGCGAAATTGAGCCTTTGAAAAGCTATGCTAAAAATCTTTACGGCTTGGGTGTAGATGCAGTAATCGTATCCGACTTGGGTGCAGTAAGAACAATAAAACAGGCTCAGCCCGAATTAGAGGTTCATATAAGTACTCAGGCCAATTGCTGCAACTATGCATCAGCACTTGCATACTACGAAATGGGTGCTTCAAGAATTGTTATCGCCCGTGAAATGACAATAGACGAAATTGCAGAAATGCATTCAAAAATC
>JAZOSL010000025.1:0-15941 GCA_045657085.1 Acutalibacteraceae bacterium
AAAAAACAGGTGCAATGCCTCTCGTTCTTCACGGTGGTACAGGTATCCCCGCTGATATGATTAAAAAAGCTATCTCTCTCGGTGTTTCAAAAATCAACGTTAACACAGAGTGTCAGCTTGCTTTCCAGGATGCAACAAGAAAATATATCGAAGCAGGTAAAGACCTTCAGGGTAAAGGCTTTGACCCAAGAAAGCTTCTTGCTCCCGGTTGCGAAGCTATTAAAGAAACTGTTCGTGAAAAAATCGTTCTTTTCGGTTCTGACAACAAAGCTTGATTATGAACAATAAAAAGAAACGCATAATTACTATTGCTGCAATATGCAGTATGGTAATTTTAATTGTTGCAATTATTGCATTGTTACCTGTAATCGAAAAAAACACAGGTAAAAATCAGATTCCCGAAGGCAATGCAGCTTCCACACTTCAGAACGAAAATGTTTCAACAACTGTGGGAAAAGCTCCCCAAAAGCAAGATAAAGGTTATGCTATTCTTGTGGACGTGACTACTTTTAACTCTACTGAAGATAATAGTGTTACAACTATTGTTGCAAAAGATAATGAAAAAGTTAAAATTGTAATCACACCTAAAAACGATATCAGCTACGACGACCTTTGCCTTGACACTATTGCCTTCCACGGTGAAATGGGTGAAAGCTCTGCTTTAGATATAGGCAGTAAAAATTCTGCCTACCGTTCACAGACCGGTGATAAAGCAGATGACATTATTACAACAATATATTGCGTTGATAACGGCAAAGGTGGCAGTATTGAAATTAAATGTGAAACCACCGTAGCTGCAAAAAGCTATTTTGAAGATTTTGAAACAATGCTTTCAATGTTCAAAGTAAGTTAAATTCAGATTAAACAAAACAGTCATATTCCTGATAACGGGAATATGACTGTTTTTTATTTTTTTATTTTATCATTTCTGTTGTTGCAAAAGAATCTACAGGAAAATTAATTTCTTTTCCGTATTTACAGCTTTTATAAATTGATAAAATTAATTCAACTGCTCTTTTACCTGCATAAACATCAACGTACGGCTGACGTTTATTTACTATAGAATCAATAACGTCTTTGTAAAGACTTGTGTGCCCGTTGCCATATAAATTAGGTGCTTTTTCTGAAACAACACGTCGGTCGTTATCGGCAGCTTCTTCATCTTTAAACTGCCACACGTCAATGGTGCTTGCATTCATTCCACCTAAACGGACCATACCGTTTTCACCAAAAACCGAAAGCGTTTGCTCAAAGTCGCAGATAGTGTTTACTGTACCTTCAATTGTGGCAACTGCACCGTTTTTAAAATTCACAACGGCAACACCGATATCTTCGGCTTCTATGTACGGGTGCTGTCTGTTTCTTACAGAGCCGTAAACAGACTCAATTTCGTCACCCATAATCCACCTTAACAAATCAATACCATGAATGCATTGATTCATAAGAGCACCACCATCAGTAGCCCATTTACCACGCCAGTCGTCCTGATTATAATAATCTTCATTCCTGCGCCAACGCACGTTTATACTACCATGAGAAAGCTGACCGAAACGATTGTTATCAACTGCAGCTCTTAATTCCTGAACAGCTATATTAAATCTGTTCTGGTGACTGACGCTTGCTGTAACGCCCGTTTTTTCAACGGCTTTTATAACTCTGTCCGCCTCTGCAATGCTCATTGCCATAGGCTTTTCTACTATAAAGTTGAAGTTGTTTAATGCACAAAACTCTGCTATTTCAGCGTGACAGCCACTTGAAGTTGCAATGGCTACAAGCTCCGGGTTAACTTTTTCAAGCATTTCTTTATAGTCACTGAAAATTTCTACATTTTCAAGCTCCCACTGAATTGCAAGCTCTTTCGCCTTTTGGGGATAAATATCGCACAAAGCCGAAATTTCAAGATTATTTAATTTTGCTGCTTTTATATGGTTTCCGGAAACTCTTCCACAACCAATAAGCGCATATTTCACACAATCACCTTCAAAGAGAGTGTTTTAAATCATCTTGTTATACTGTAACAGTTTCTTTTTTTTCTGTTTTACTGCTGTAAGCCTCGTTGTTAGGTATGAATGTAGGAACAAGCTCTTTAACAATATCAACAATTTCTTTATTTGAAGCTGTTTCTATAATACTCTTCATTTCATCAAGACGACAGAAAAGCTTTTCGCTATCAAATTCCATAGGTCTTGCAATATAAATAAGGTTGTTTTCAGTTTTCTGAATACCTTCTTCACTTATAAGAAGCTCTTCATAAAGTTTTTCACCATCACGAAGACCGGTATATTTGATTTCAATATCCTGTCCGGGGATATGACCTGAAAGTCTTATAAGGTTTTCGGCAAGCTCCCTGATTTTCACAGGTGAACCCATATCAAGAATAAAGATTTCGCCACCTTTGGCATTTGCACCTGCCTGAAGAACAAGTGATACAGCTTCAGGAATAAGCATAAAGTAACGTATAATATCGGGGTGAGTTACTGTAACAGGACCACCCGACTCAATTTGCTCTTTGAAAAGAGGAATAACACTACCATTTGAACCTAAAACGTTACCAAAACGAACTGCAACAAAATCTGTGTTGGATTTTTTGTTAAAGCTCTGAACAATCATTTCGCAGATACGTTTTGTTGCACCCATGACGTTAGTCGGATTAACTGCCTTATCGGTAGAAATCATAACAAAACGTTTTACACCATATTTGTCAGCAGTTTTTGCAAGGTTAAACGTACCGTAAACGTTGTTTTTTACAGCTTCTTTGGGGCTGTCTTCCATAAGTGGAACGTGTTTGTGAGCAGCTGCATGGTACACAACGTCAGGTTTATATTCTTCAAATACTTCGCAAAGTCTTTTTTCATCTCTTACAGAACCAATAAGAACTGTGAGCTTTGACTCAGGATATTTTCTGCGAAGCTCTTGCTGTACTTCGTAAGCACCATTTTCAGCAATATCAAAAATTATAACGTTTTTAGCAACGCCACTACCAACTATCTGTCTTACAAGCTCACCACCGATAGAACCACCACCACCGGTTACAAGAACTGTTTTACCGGAAAGAAGTTCAAATGCTCCTGAAAGGTCAGGCTTAATCTGTTCTCTGCCTAAAAGGTCGGTATAGTCAACTTTGCGAAGCTGATTTTCAATGTTCTGATTATCATTAATAGCTGTAATTCGTGGTAAGGTTTTAAGAACACAGCCTGTTTTATTACATATTTCAAGAATCTCTTTTTTAGTTGCTTCAGGAGCTGACGGTACTGCGAAATAAATTTCATCTACGTCTAACTTTTTAGCAACGTCAACAATATCTTCTCTACCACCGTAAACCTTAACACCATAAAGCATTTCGCCCTGTTTACGTCTGCTGTCATCAATAAGACCAACAACCTGATATTTTGCTGAGTTTCTGACACTTTTAAGCTCTGAAATAAGTCGCATAGCTGCCCCACCGGCACCTATTATCATAACTTTTTTCTTAACTCCGTGTTCAAGATTATGTTTTGCTGTAAGATGTTTTTTCCAAAAATGGTAGCCCAAGAAAATCAATCCTCTTGCACTTGCCATAAATATAAAGCTTATAACCAAATCAAGAAAAGCCCATGTTAAATATGCTCTTGTATAATCAGTCCAGATGTAAAAGAAAACGGCATATGTAACAAGCTTACCAACCAAAAACGCTTTGATAAAATCAGCATAATCTTTGCCGATAAAATATTGCCACATTCTTTTATAAATCTTAAAAACAGACAATGATACAATTATTGCCACAATGCTTACTCCAAGCATATACATATAGTTATCGGTAAACCACTCAGGCAATCTTATAACTGCATCAAACTTCAATGCTGCAGACAACCCAAATGCCAACACCAATGAAACTATGTCAGACAGCATAAGCCATGTTTTCATATAATTTTTAACAAAATCCATACATTTTTCTAACAAATTTATCCCTCGCATTATAAAATCATTACGCCATAAGGCTATATATAATTATACGAATACAATAATACCATAGATTAATTGTTTTTTCAATATCAATATACAACAAAAAACAAAAAAACAGTTGGAAAACAGCCCCAGAACATTGGGTTTTCAACGTCTTGTTTCTGTAATAAAAATATGATAAAATAAAAAGTGCAAAATTGATGCAAGGAGTGATAAAATGAACTGTTTTTTAAAGAATATTTCTGACGATATTTTTATTTCAGAAATCAACCTTGCAGGCACCCATAACAGCTGTGCAAAAAACGTAAGATTCGGTTACATTTCAAAATGTCAGGACAAAACTATTACTCAACAGCTTAACATGGGTATACGGTTCCTTGATATAAGACTTGAAAAAAAGGGTAATATTTTAAAAACCGTTCACGCTGTTACAGATTGCTACAAAAACAAATTGAAAACAAAAAAGATTTTATTCAGCGACGTAGTTGACGAATGCAAAGCCTTTTTAAAAGAAAATCCTTCTGAAGCTGTTATAATTTGTGTGAAACGCGATGACGGTGAAAATGACAAAGCAACCTTTGAGTTCTTATTTGAGCAATTTATAAAAAACGACCCTGTGTGGTATACCGAAAATACTATTCCAAAACTTTCGCAGGTAAGGGGAAAGCTTGTTTTATTCAACCGTTTTTCACCAAATGAAAACAACCGGGTTTTTAACGATTCTCTTTGGGGAATAAACGCTTCTCTCTGGGATCACAGTGGTGTTGTAACCGATTCAGCTTTCAGTATTCTACCCGTTTTAAGCACAAAAAGTGATACGAAAACGGCAACGCTTATTCTTCAGGATAAATACAAAATGTCGGCAAAAGATAAATGGGAAAAAGCCGTATTACCTACTCTTTCTACCCATCATACCGAAAATCAGATTGTTCTTAATTTCCTTTCAACTGCAAGTATAATAAAGGCACCAAAAAGCTGTGCCGGCTACATTGTAAAACAATTTGAAAGCTTGACTTTTGAAAAAAACAAAAAAATCGGTTGGATAATTTTTGACTACCCAACCGAAGAAGCTATTAAGAAAATTTATTCTCTGAATTTTTAATTATTTACCTACACAGAAATTTTTGAACACTTCGTTTACAATAGTTTCCGTTGCCTTTTCACCTGTTAAAACGCAAAGATTTTCAACGGCACAATCAAGACAAACATTGATAGCATCGGGAGTTATGCCCATAAGTAAACCATCTTCTGCTTCTATTAAGCTTTCTACAGCTTTAACAACACAGCCCCTTTGTCTTTCTGTGGTAATAAGAGGTGCAGATGGATCAAAATTTGCTGTACCGACTGCTTCTTCAACCATTTCTGTAAGCTTATCTATACCCTTTCGGTCTTTTGCCGAAATTTCTACAATTCTATTTTCGTTATAAAGTGCTTTCACCTTATCGGTTGAAAGCCTTTTTTCTTTATCGGCTTTATTTATAACAACAATTGACGTTTTATTTTTACAAAGCTCTATAAGCTCTTCATCGTCCTTAGAAAGCTCTTCGCCACCGTCAAGCACCATAAGAACAAGACTCGCTCTGTCAAAACGTTCTTTTGCTTTAACAACACCGATTTTTTCTATTTCATCGTCAGTATCGCTTCTTATACCTGCTGTATCAGCAAGTCTTAACGTAACGTTACCTAAACGAACGGTTTCTTCAAGTATGTCACGTGTCGTACCTGCAATTGATGTTACAATAGCTCTTTCTCTGCCTGTGAGAGCATTCAGAAGAGTTGATTTACCAACGTTAGGTCTGCCAACAATAGCAGTATCTATACCTTCAAGGATAGCCTGCCCTGCATCAAAACCGTTCAAAAGATTTTGTAGTTTGGCTTTTACACTTGTTATTGTTTCAAGCATCTGACCATCTGTAAGCTCAGGAATTTCATCATCAGGATAATCTACCCAAGCTGCAAGGAAGGCTGCTGTTCTTGCTAATTCATCTCGGCATTCATCAATTTCTCTGCTTAATGCTCCGTCGAGTGCATTGAGTGTAGCTGCCCTTGCCTCTTCACCTGATGCAGAAATCAAGGACATAACTGCCTCAGCTTCAGAAAGATCCATTTTACCGTTAAGAAAGGCTCTTTTTGTAAATTCGCCACCTTCAGCAGCAACTGCACCTGCATTTAAAACAGCTCTCAAAACACGCTTTAACACAAAAAGACCACCGTGACAACTGAGCTCAACTACATTTTCACCCGTATAGCTTTTTGGGGCTCTGAAAACAAGTGCCACTGCATCGTCAAGAACAGTATCACCATCGTGAACCTTACCGTAAAGAGCCGTATAGCCTTTCATATCCTGAAGCTTTTTACCCGAAACGGAAGAAAAAACCCTGTCAGCAATTAACAGAGCTTCTTCACCTGATATTTTAATTGTACCTAAACCTGCTGCTGCCTGTGCAGTAGCAATAGCTGCAATAGTAGACAAGTTTTTCGTCCTTTCAAAAATCAAATTACTGCTTACCGGTAGAACCGAAGCCACCTTCACCACGTTCAGTTTCATCAAGCTCGGTAACTTCTTCAACAGGCATCATACTAACAGGCATAATTACCATCTGGGCAATTCTTTCACCGGGTTGAATTGTATATTCCTTCGAAACCTGATTTATAACGCCAACCATTATTTCACCACGATAGTCGCTGTCAACAACGCCAACAGAATTAAGAAGACCTATTCCGTGCTTTACTGCAAGACCACTTCGTGGGAATATGAAAGCACCATACTCATCTGAAGGCAGAGCAATTGCTATACCCGTAGGGATAAGGGCTGTTTCACCACCCTTTAACAAAACAGGGGCATCTATAGCAGCACAAAGGTCAAGCCCTGCACTACCACCCGTTGCCCTGAAAGGCACCTTTGCATTTTCACGAACTTTTTTTATCTGAAGCTTTTCCATAATTATCTCCAAAGACCACCGGTTAAATCTTCTGTTGAGCTAACAGCTTTAATTCTTTCAAGCTCACGTTTATAAAAATCTCTTTCACTTTTTGCCTTTGCAGCATCTTCAAGATACTCTTTAAGCTGAGAACGAAGATTATCGGAATCGCCACCATTTTTCTTAGCTTCGTCAGCATACTCCAACGCTACAAGCACTGCTGCCTGAGTTGTTGAAACACGACAGCTTTTCAGAATATTATCCATTTTAAGGTCAATTTCGTGAGCAAGATCACTCATATATTCTGCTGATTCGCTTGAAACAATACGGTATTCTTCCCCTGCGATTTTTAATCTGTGGGTTGTTCTTTCCATTATATCAATCCTTACTGTTTATTTCGATGTTAAATTAATTCTTAAAAATTATACATTGTTTTGCGTTTTTTCGCAACACTACATATTGTAAAAATTCATTATACGTACACAATTTGTGAGTTGATATTTATTGTATTTATTGGTATAATTTTGCTAATACCTTAATTGGTGAAAGGAATCGTTATGGATAACTATTTAAATAATAATCCTTCGGGAAATTCATCTGCAGAGAGTTTTACAGAAAATCCTGTAAACAGACCTGTCAATCCACAACAAAATCAAGGTGCTTACAATCAGGGTCAGATACCACAAAGCCCTGCAAATGCTCCATATCAGCCATATTACCCACAACAGCAATCCCCTGTTGACGTTTACAACAACACTCCAAAGGGTAATTCACCACAATATCATTATGGTGTACCTACAGGGTTTATGGATTCACGTTATATTGAAGAACAACATCAGAAATACCTTTTAAGAAGGAATCACGAAAAAGCATTAAAACAATTAGGTAACCGTGCCGGTATTGCTTTGCTTTTACTTCTTGTGCTTTCTTACTCTTTTTCGATGTTTATCGCAATACCCAGAATTTCAGCTTTATATCTTAATAATTTATCTTTCAGCTGTGCTTTTGCTGTTTTTTACACCGTAGTTACTGTTGGTGGTGCGTTTTTTCTTGCATATAAGGCGTTTAACTCAGCTAAAAACAAGCCCGTTGTAAATTATTCTAAACCTAAAGACTCCTCAAAAGCATTTTTGCTTATTCTTATCGGATTTGCAGGTTGTATAGCAGCTAACTTTGTAACTTCTGTTTTACGTGGTGTTGCTGAAAGCTTTGGTATTTACTCTTCATACTCTGCTATTGAAGACCCATCAAACCTTTTCGATATCATATTGATGTTTATATCAACAGCTATAATCCCCCCACTTATAGAAGAATTTGCAGCAAGAGGTGTTTTATTACACAGTCTTAAAAAATACGGTAACTCATTTGCTATTCTCGGCTCTGCATTTGTTTTCTCGGTATTACACGGTAATGCTGTACAGATGCCATTTGCATTTATCTGTGCTCTTTTTATCGGCTATGCAGTTATTGCAACCGATAGTATATGGACGGGTATCATTATTCACGCCCTTGTTAACTCAATGTCATGTATATCTTCTGCTTTGATGTATTATTTTGACGAGCCCACAGCTAACATGTATTTCTATATAGCTTCAGGTGCAGGTTTTATTTTAGGTATTATTGCCCTTTTTGTATACACAAACCGTTATAGAGATGAAAACATTCTTAAAATTTACGGTGAAGCTCCCGACCTTCCCTTAAAAACTAAATTCAAAGGTTTTGTAACCAGTCCCGTTATGATAATCGGCGTTATCCTTTTCCTTTTACAGGCAATAACAACTCTTACCACTACACCCACCACATATTGATATGAAAAAATATTTTATGAATGAAGCCTTGCTTCTTGCGAAGCAGGCAGCAAGTGAAGGCGAAGTGCCTGTAGGAGCAGTTGTTACTATCGGCAATAAAATTGTGGGCAAAGGAAGAAACAGACGTGAAAAAGGCAAAAATGCCCTTTATCATGCTGAAACCGAAGCAATAAACGAAGCTTGTAAAAGGCTTGGTGGGTGGCGTCTTTGGGAATGTGATTTATACGTTACCTTAGAGCCATGCCCAATGTGTGCCGGTGCGATAATAAATTCAAGAATAAAAAACGTTGTTTTTGGTGCTTACGACAGCAAAAACGGTGCTTGTGGTTCTGTTGTAAATCTGTTTAATTCTCCATTCAGCTATACACCCTGTTATGAAGGTGGTTTTATGGAAAATGAATGTGGTGAAGTTCTTTCAGATTTCTTTAAAAAGCTTCGTGATAAAAACAACGATAATAAAACAAAAAAGAAAATTCAGGTGAATAATATGGAAAGAATTGAAAGCTTTAACGTTGACCATACCAAGCTTATGAGAGGTATGTACATTTCACGTATTGACGGTGACGTTGTTACTTACGACATAAGAACAAGACGTCCTAACGTCGAAGAAGTAATGGAAACAGGTGCAATTCACACAGTTGAACATCTTTTCGCAACGTTTGTCAGAAACAGTGCATTAAAAGATCATATAATTTATTTCGGACCTATGGGTTGCCGTACAGGTTTTTATTTTCTTACAACAGGCATTACTCACGGTGATGCATTAAAATTAACTCAAGACGCATTAAAATTTATTGCCGACTTTGAAGGTGACGTTCCCGGTGTAAGTGCTATAGAATGTGGCAACTACCGTGACCACGACCTTCAGGGTGCAAAAAAAGAAGCAGCAGACCAGGTTGAAATTCTTAAAAACTGGACTACTGCAGATATGATTTATTGATAGAAGTGAACTAAAAATGAAACTTTCTGAATTTTATAATGGTGACAGAACCGTGCTTTCCTTTGAAGTGTTTCCACCTAAAAAGACAGGCTCGGTAGAAACTGTTTATAACACTATTGCCGAGCTTCAATCTTTGAAGCCTGATTACATAAGTGTTACTTACGGTGCCGGTGGTTCAGCTGCAAATAATTATACTTGTGACATAGCTTCTCTGATAAAAAATAAATACGGCATTGAAGCTATGGCACATCTTACCTGTATCAACAGTACAAAAGAAGACGTTGACAGGGTTCTTAAAGAACTAAAAGAAAATAATATAGAAAACATTCTTGCTTTAAGGGGCGACAAAAACCCTGATTTCGAACCGAAAACAGATTTCGTCCACGCTAACGATTTAGTTTCTTACATAGATTCTCACGGCGATTTCGGGGTAAGTGTTGCAGGCTATCCTGAAACACATTTTGAAGCACCTAGTGGTGTTGTTGATATCAAGAACCTTAAAAACAAGGTCGACTGTGGTGCCCAGAGTATTGTTACACAGTTGTTTTTTAACAACTCTTATTTTTACAGATTCCGTGACAGATGTGACAACGCAGGTATTTTTGTACCTATTTCAGCAGGTATTATGCCCGTTACAAACAGTAAACAGATTGAACGTATGGTTTCAATGTGTGGTGCTAGTCTTCCAAGAAAATTTGTAAAAATGATTCAGAAATATGAAGACAGACCTGAAGCTCTTGTTGAAGCCGGTATTGCGTATGCAATTGACCAGATTATTGACCTTGTTGCAAACGGTGTTGACGGTATTCATATTTACACTATGAACAACCCCTACATCGCAAAGAAAATTACAGAAAGCATACGTGGGTTGCTATAAATTTTAAATATAAACACAAAAAGACCGACTGATTCAAACTTATAATCAGTCGGTTTTCTTTTTTATATATTTGATTAAAACTATTATCGAAACTGCAAGTAAAGCAAAAACAACTACGGTCATCATAAATTTAATGGGGATTAAATCGTAAATCTTATCACCCAAAAGGGTTATAAGAATTATTCTTGGCATTACGCCAAAGAAAGATATTAAAATATACCTTATATAACCCATATTTGAAGCACCGAAAAACAGGCTTACAAAATCAATCGGGAATACAGGCAACAGCCTTGCTACATAAAGATACGGCGTTTTTTTATCTCTCAGCTCTATTATTTTTTTACCTTTTTTAGAAGATAAAAGCTTTTTTTCTACCCTTTCGCCACCTAAAAACTTACCAATAAAATAAGTAATATTCAACTCAAAGAAAATACCTATCGCATTAACAAGCAAGCCCGGTAAAAAGTCAAACGCCATACCAACTGCCATATAAAGCACTGATGCCGGTATTACAAAAACAATTGCTTTTAAACCGTAAACACCTACAACAACTGCACCTGCTTCAAATAAAGAATTAGTTTTTTCAACAAGTGCTCTGACGTCAATGTTTACAAGATCGTTATACTTAAAAATAATGACAAGTAAAATTGCAACAACAAGTAATGCCCTTAAGCTTATGCCGACGACACGCTTTATTTTATTGTTCAATGTGCCGTCCCCCTCAACCATAAACTTAAAGTTCAATCTTTATCTGTTCACCTTTTTTATTCATAGATTCATCTGCAAGGAAGATAACCTTATGACCTGCAACAGAATCAAAAATCGAAGTACAGGAAACAGAATGCTCTTCGTCACGGATAAAACGAACGAAATCAGAAGTCAATCTTTCGTCGCCACCACTGTGACCTTCACTTGAAACGTTACTTAAATCTATGTATTCTTCGTCAAAATCTTTACCCGGATCAGGATTAATTTTTTTAACACTTATATATTTATTTTCAAATTCACCGTAAATTTCACCTTTTGTACCTGTAACACGGATTGTTCTTAAAGACTCAGCAGAACCACCCGTCATATTATGAGTACCGGTAGCACCGTTTGAGAAATTAACAAGAACACTCTGATGGTCTACAACGTCGTTATCACATTTATACATACATCTGCCGTAGTCACCGTTTATGAGAACCCTTCTTCTGTCTTCGTCGGTGGGGTTTTCGATACTTTCTAAATCACGCCACACATAAACTTCCCATCTGTCGGGGTGGTCAAGATAAAGCCTTTTTGCACTATAACGGCAAAAATCAACCCTTGGGCAGTCTACAAGGCAACGTGTACCTGAATTTTCAGGTGCATTTTCTTCTCTGAACTGAAGTCTTGAACCAACGGATGAAACTGAAACGGGTTTATGTGGTGACATAAGCCACATCATTATATCTAAGTCGTGACAGCATTTTGCAAGAAGCATTGAAGTATGACATTTTTTGCTGTTACCCCACTTACCTCTTACAAAAGATGTTGAAAGATGGTGATAGCTTACGTCTTCAACTGTCTGAATATTTATGACTTCACCAATTTCTCCACTTATAATTTTTTCTTTGATAGTTGAGTAAAAGGGTGTATATCTTAAAACGTGGCATATCATAACCTTATTGTTATGTTTTTTAACAACGTTTAAAAGACGCTCCATTTCTTCATCGTTTACTGCAAAAGGCTTTTCAAGAAGCATATCATAGCCCTTTTCAAGAAGCGGAATTGATGTTTCAACGTGTTGTTCGTCCATTGTGCCGTTAATAACGGCATCTGCAAATTTCGGTGCTTTTGAAAGAGCTTCTGCTGAATCAAAACAGTATTCTTCTGAAAAGCCGAATTTTTCCATTACCATTTTTCTGCGATATTCATCGAGATCTGCAACACCTACTATTTTTAACAAGTCAGGGTGTTGTAATGCAAAATCAGCATAAGCCATTGCTCTGTGACCTGCACCTAAAATTATTGCCGTTACTGGTTTTTTTGCCATATCCATCACTACCGAATTTGAAAATAATTTATTTTAACTCTTTGCCCATCATAACGGGACCATTTTTTGTCTTTACTAAAATTTTAAAGCCTAACCGTTTATAAAAGCGGATAGCACCTTTGTTGTGAGCACTTGTGCCAAGCATAACACCGGGCACACCTCTGCTTTTAAGCTCATCAAAAAGAGCATTCATAAGCTTACTGCCGTAGCCTTGATTCTGATATTCCTCTAAAATATCAATGTGAAGATGAGCAGGATATTTCTTTCCGAAAAACACATACGGAACGGGAAAAAACCACGCCTCAACGCCACAGTTAAAATTGATTTCTCTTATTGCGGGAACATCTTTTTTTCTGTATAGCTTACGATATCTCATACAATCAGGCTCGCAGAGAATATAACCAACAGGCTTGTCGTCATCGTCAACCAAAACAAAGCAAGAGTCGTAACATTCACGGGCATAATATGTAGAATACATTTTTGCCATTCTGTTGCCCACGATAGGCTCTTTTATTGCATACTCGCCTGCGGTCATACGGCAAATGTATTCAACGGGGTAAATTTCACCCTTACGAAGCTTTCTTATTTCTGCCATTACTGAACACCCTTTGATTTGTTATGCTTTTTAGTTACTCTTTCTCTCGTTCCGTCGGGACGTTGGATAACCGTATTATCAAGAGTGTTTTCAAGAGATTTTCTAAAAGCCGCAACGTATTCTGCTCTTAAATTTTTCTGCTCAAGAGCCTCTGCCTCAGTTAAGCCCTCTTCCCTTGACTTTCTTGCAAGAAAATTTATTCTGTCAATTTTTTCCTGAGTAATCATAATCAATCCTCATTAAAACAAATAATTTTAAACATATAAAAGATAGTATATCACATATTTTATATTTTTCAATTATTTTATAAATATTATTATTCCAAAAACACATTGACACCCAAACATTAAAAATGATATCATCGTTTTAGGTGATGAAATGAAAGAATTTAAGTTTTTCTTAATAACAGACCCTCATTATTACAGCAAAAAATTAGGTGCTTACGGTAATGAGTACGAAAAATTTATGGATTTCGAGCAAAAATGCTATGCCGAAACACCATACATAAACGATGCTGTTAACGAGTATTTAAAAAACAGTACCGCTTCTGATACTATTCTTATTGCAGGTGACCTTTCTTTCAACGGTGAAAAGGAAAGCCATATTGAATATTCACAGGAATTACGAAAATTACAGGCAGCAGGTAAAAAAATCTACGTTGTTACCGCAAGTCACGATATTGAGCAGTACCCTTTCTGCTACAACGGTGGCGAAAGAGAGGTGCCCGAATGCATATCCTTTGACAAGCTTATGGATTATTATTACGATTTCGGCTACAGCACCGCAATCGCATTTAACAAAGAGCATCTTTCATACGTTGCAGAATTAAATGATGACATCCGTCTTCTTGTTCTTTGCAACGACACAAGTGAGGGTGCAAAACTGGCTTATGACGATGAGTTTTTAGAGTGGATAAAGGAGCAGGCAAAGAAGGCACAGCAGGACGGCAAAATGATGATTGCTATGGAGCACTACCCCGTTCTTGCCGGTCAGCCTATTCTCAACCTTATCCCCGATGCACGCCAAAAGGATAGCAAAAGGCTTATTGAAGCACTTGCCGACAACGGTGTTCACCTTATTTTCACAGGTCATATGCATAACCAGAGCATTAACTGTGTTGAAACCGAAAAGGGCAATAAATTTTACGATGTTTGTACAGGCTCCCTTATCGGTTGCCCCGCATTTATGCGACTTGTGACAATCAAAGACGACAGCACAGTTGAAATAGAAAGCATTCCCGTACCGGAATTTCAATGGGACAAAAAGGGTAAAACAGGTGAAGAATATCTTAAAGACCAGTTTGACCGTATGCTTTACACAATGATTAACGCTATGAGAGATGACCCTGCAAGATTTTTAGGTAAAATTGGAATGGGTGGCAAAGAAGCTCTTTATAAGCCCGTTAGCATTATAGGTAAGGCCCTTTCCACATGGACAGTTGGCAGAATTGCAAAAATTTTCTTTGTAAAGGCTCACCCGGAGATTAAAGATGTTAAGTTTATTGATGCAGCAGTTGACCTTGTAAGGTCAGTCTTTTACGGCGACCAGCCTTACACCGAGGATACACCCTTCGGCTCAACGTTTTTAAAGGTTTTAAGAAGACTCAAGCCCGTACTTAAAATCTTAAACAAAAAGCTTAAAGGCTCTCAGGGTGAAGAAATCGACCTTTATGAAATGCTAAAGCACTCCGCAGGTAACTACGGTATTTCAGACCATAATGCTACGATTAAGTTGAAATAACATATAAAAAGCCCGAATCGTTTATGATTCGGGCTTTTGCTTTAATTTAATTAAAATCAGAAAGCGATTTTTTCTTCGATATACTTTTCAAGGTCTACGATAGAAATTCTTACCTGCTCCATAGTATCTCTGTCACGAACAGTTACGCAACCGTCCTCAACGCTGTCGAAGTCGTAAGTGATACAGAAAGGAGTACCGATTTCGTCTTGACGGCGATATCTTTTTCCGATTGAACCTGCATCATCAAAGTCAACGTTGAATTTTTTTGAAAGAGCTGTGAACACCTCTGTTGCCTGATCATTAAGCTTCTTTGAAAGAGGAAGAACTGCACATTTGAAGGGTGCAAGAGTAGGATGAAGTCTGAGAACAACACGAGTATCGTTCTTTTCTGCATCTACAACCTCTTCATCGTATGCTTCTGTAAGAATTGTAAGGAAGAGTCTTTCAACACCGAGAGAGGGTTCAACAACATAAGGAACGTATCTTTCGTTTGTTTCAGGGTCGAAATAATCAAGGCTCTTACCTGATGTATTGATATGCTGAGTAAGGTCGTAATCTGTTCTGTCTGCTACGCCCCAAAGCTCACCCCAACCAAATGGGAAGAGATATTCGAAGTCTGTTGTTGCTTTTGAGTAGAAGCAAAGCTCTTCAGGATCGTGGTCACGAAGACGAAGATTTTCTTCTTTAATACCGAGAGAATAGAGCCAATCACGGCAGAAGCCTCTCCAATATTCAAACCATTCAAGATCTGTACCGGGCTTGCAGAAGAATTCAAGCTCCATCTGCTCAAACTCACGAACACGGAAAATAAAGTTACCGGGGGTGATTTCGTTACGGAATGATTTACCAATCTGAGCAACACCGAAAGGAACTTTCTTTCTTGTTGTTCTCTGGATATTTGCAAAGTTTACGAAGATACCCTGTGCAGTTTCGGGACGAAGATAAAGCTCGTTTTTGCTATCTTCAGTAACACCCTGGAATGTTTTGAACATAAGGTTAAACTGACGGATATCTGTAAAGTTATGTTTACCGCAAGAAGGACAAGCGATTGCTTTTTCCTTGATGTAGTCCATCATCTGCTCATTTGACCAACCTGCAACA
>JAZOSL010000026.1:0-4179 GCA_045657085.1 Acutalibacteraceae bacterium
TCTTTTGAGCCAGCAAAAGCAACAGTGAAATCATCGTAATCTATGAAATTATCAATGCCACACTTTTGACTAACTGCATTTTTAATTCTTAAAATGCAGTCTTTTTCTCTTTGAATATCTTCTTCGAGCGTTTTGGTTGCGTGAAAGAATTTGAATAATGCCATATGTTTCACCTCGTTTATGTTATTATATCACAACCAAGCTAAAAAGTAAATTCACACAGTATAAATTCCCTTTAATCACAAATAATAACATCAAGATTTGATTTTAAGGAGAATGATATATATGAAAGCAACAGGTATTGTGAGAAGAATTGACGATTTGGGAAGGGTTGTTATTCCAAAAGAGATTCGTAGGACTATGAGGATACGCGAAGGAGACCCGTTGGAAATTTTCACTGCAAGTGATGGAGAAGTAATTTTCAAGAAATATTCACCTATGGGTGAAATTATGCAATTTTCAGGACAATATTCTGAGGTATTAAGCAGGACATCCGGAATGTCTGTTCTTATTACTGACCGAGACCACGTTATTTCGGCTTCAGGAATATCTAAAAAAGACGTTCTTGAAAAACAGCTTTCAAAAGATATGGAAGATTTAATGGAAAACAGAGAAAACTACGTAAAAAAGCAAAAATCTGACGTATTAAATCCGTTAGATAATTCTGATTTAGAAGCAGGTGTTGCTTTCCCTATTATTGCTTCAGGTGACATTGGTGGAGCTGTTATTTTCATTTACGAAGACAGTAACAATTTACCCGGTGATATTGAAATTAAGCTTGCTCAGGTTGCTGCAGGTTTTTTAGGAAAGCAAATGGAAGAATAACATAAACAAAAGTTAACCTTTTATTTTGTGCAAGTCACCAAAACGTAGTGACTTGTATTATAAATCATTGATTAAAACAGCTCTTTGTGATAATATAATTATGTTTGAGATAAATCTGACAAATTGTATTTTCATAAGGAGTTTATTTATGGCGTCACGTTCTGAACGTACAGAAGCTTTAGCTAAAAATTTAAATATTTACGTTAGTGATGCTCATATTTTCACTTCAGATGCTATTGTTTTAGCCGATTTTTGTGCACCACGGCACAAAGATAAATGTTGTGATTTAGGTACCGGCAACGGTATTATTCCCCTTTTGTGGTTAAGAGATTACAAACCAAGTGAAATTGTTGGTGTTGAGCTTTCCGAAAGTGCAGTTAAGTTATTTAACAAAACCCTTAAAGAAAATAGTATTGAAAATAAGATATCAATTGTTCATAACGATTTAAGAAAACTTAAAGGCGTTTTACCTAACGAATATTACGATATTGTCAGCATCAACCCCCCATACAAAAAGCTTGGTACAGGCATTGTAAATGACGGTGAAGATTACAAAAATGCACGTCACGAATTTACGTGCACCCTTGAAGATGCTGCCAAAGCTGCTGCAACTCTTTTAAAATTCGGTGGCAGATTTTGTATTTGTCAACGACCCGAAAGACTGCCGGATATTTTTGCTGCTATGAGAAAATATAAAATTGAGCCTAAATCAATGCGTGAAGTCATTCAAAGAATAGGTAAAGAACCTAATCTTGTTATGGTTGAAGGAAAAAAAGGCTCTGCCCCCGGCTTCAGAATTAAAGAGCCGCTTATTATTGAAAATGAAAATGGCAAGTATTCAGAAGAAGCAGAAAAACTTTTTTATGGTTATAAATACAAAGAAATATAAATTCTCGGAGGAATAACAAATGGCAAAAACAAAAACCGATAAACCTAAACAGACCGGCTATATCGGAAGCAAAGAAAAATGGGCTTTCGCTATTGGTGGTTGTGGTCAAGGTATGATTTATGCAATGATGTCCAGTTACATAAGCGACTATTACGTAAACGTTCTTCAATTACCACTTATGTTCGTACTTCTTTTGATGTTACTCGCTCGTGTATGGGATGCTATCAACGACCCACTTATGGGTATGCTCGCAGATAAAAGAACTACAAAAAGAGGTAAATTAAAGCCATATATTCTTTATGCGGCAGCTCCTATTGCGATTTTCACAATACTTATGTATTTAAGCCCCAATCTTGATAAAACATCTTTAATGGTTTATTCTGCTATCGTTTACGTTGGTTGGGGTATGCTTTACACTATGGCTGACGTTCCTTTCTGGAGTCTTCCCAACATTATGACACCTAAAGCAGACGAAAGAGGTAACGTTTTATCATTCGGTAAAACTATTAACGGTATTGGTTCTGCTGTACCTGAAGTTCTTTTCCTTGTCTGTGGTTTCGTTATCCCCGTTCTTTTCGCCGGTAATGATGCCCTTACCCAAGAAAAAAGAAAATACCTTTTAATGGCTATTGTTACTGTTGGTATTGGTATTATTCTTTATGTTAGAACTTACTTCAAGGTTAAAGAAAGAGTTGTTATTCCACCAAAAACACGTAAGCCGGGTGAGCCCACCACCCTTTCAAGACTTTTCAAATGCAAGCCACTTATGCTTGTTGTTGCTATGGGTGTTCTTTCAAGTGGCAGATATATGGTACAGGCTGCAGCTATCCACGTTGCAAGATATGGTTTCTACATAGGTCCTGACCTTGCTACACTTACTGCTGACGAAAGAATTGCTGCAATTTCACAAAGTGTTTCAACCGTAAAAACTATTTTCCAGATTTGTGCTATTGTTGGTATGTTTGGTGCAATGCTCTTCATGCCTGCACTTATGAAGAAATTCCAGTACCACAAAATTGTTATTACAACCTGTATTTTAGGTTTCGTTTCAAGCATTTTCACAACTCTTATTGGTTGGTTTGCTCCGAGTGAATATTCCCTTTACGTTTGTATTCCTTTCATTATAATCTCTTGCATTCCTTTAGGTGTTATTAATAACATTTCTATTGCTATGATTGGTGACTGCCTTGACTATATGGAACTTAAAACAGGCTTCCGTGATAACGCTCTCGGCTCAGCTTGTCAGGGATTTGTAAACAAATTAGGTAACGCTTTTGCTACTTGTGGCATTGTTTTAATGTATATGTTTATTGATATTGACCCTGCTCAGATGCTTTCATCAACTGCAGTTATTGCCGCAACTGAACTTACAAAAACACAGAACTTTGCAATGTTCTCTCTTGTTTCAATTGTTCCCGGTATTAGTATGCTTCTTTGTGCGATACCAATGTTTTTCTATAAGATTGACGGAATGAAACCTCAGATTGAAAAAGAACTTGCAGAAAGAAGAAAAACTAGCGGTGTTACAATAGATGAATAAAAATTTATCAACTTGAATAAAGAAGGGTTTTTATGAAATACGACGTTGTTATCGTAGGTGCCGGTCCTGCCGGTATATTTACAGCTCTTGAAATGAGAAAGCTTGGTTCAATTAAATCAATTCTCATTATTGAAAAAGGTCAGCCGGTTGAAAAGAGAAGCTGTCCTAAAGCTAAAACCAAACAATGCGTTAACTGCAAGCCTTATTGCCATATTACAACAGGCTTTTCAGGTGCAGGTGCATTTTCAGATGGTAAGCTTTCATTAAGTTATGAAGTAGGTGGCGATTTACCCACACTTATCGGTGAAGATTTTGCTCAAGAGCTTATAGATTACACAGATAAAATTTACCTTGAATTTGGTGCAGATGAACATATTGAAGGTATAAACAATGATAATGAAGTTAAAGAGATTCGCAAAAACGCTATTCAGGCGGGCTTAAAGCTTGTTGACTGTCCTATCCGTCACCTTGGTACTGAAAAGGCTCAGACACTTTACCTTGAAATTGAAAACCATTTAAGAAACAATAATGTTGATATGATGTTCGGTTACGAATGTAACGATATTCTTATTGAAGACGGTGTTTGTAAAGGTGTTTTCATCAGTAAAGGTGATGACAAGCAACAGATTGACGCTGATAAAATAGTTGTTGCAACAGGCAGACGTGGTGCTGACTGGCTCGAGAAGCTTTGTACAGAGCACGGCATTGAGCATCAGGCAGGTACAGTTGATATAGGTGTAAGAGTTGAGGTTCGTAACGAAGTTATGGAAAAGGTTAACCGTGTACTTTACGAATCAAAGCTTATCGGTTATCCAAAGCCTTTCAAAAACAAGGTTCGTACATTCTGTCAGAACCCCGGTGGTTTTGTAAGCCAGGAAAATTACGATAACGACCTTGCTGTTGTTAACGGTCACTCTTACAAAGA
>JAZOSL010000027.1:0-3372 GCA_045657085.1 Acutalibacteraceae bacterium
AACATTCTTCTTAGAGTTGAGACCTTTACCCAAAGCAGGAGCTTTAGATTTCTTTTCAAGAGTTGATCTACCGCTGCGAACGAGCTGATTAAATGTTGGCAAGTATTTTCACCTCCGATATAAATATAGGTAAATACAGGAAAAGGGCATACCTATCCCATAGACACCGAATAATAATCTACCACAATCCCCTTTTTTTGTCAACACTTTTACCAAACTTTTTTATCAAAAATTGTCACTATTTACAAAAGTTATATTTATACTAAAAATATGCAGGCTTATACAAAAAAACTGTTCGTTAACCGATATACAGTCTTCAGTATCCGGTATTTGTTAAAATGTACAATATATAAATAAATATTTGTAAAACAACCAAAATCTAGTGTTTTTTCACTTTGCGCTTTGCACTTTACACTTTACACTTTACACTTTACACTTTACAAAAAACCCTCTTGCTCATCGCAAGAGGCTTTTTATAAAATTTATTCTTCTGTGGGAATTTCGATTGTGTTAAATGCATCTTCGGGAACTGCTGTAGAAACAACGTCTACGTCGCTGTAGCACTTCATACCTGTACCTGAAGGAAGAAGTTTACCGATAATAACATTTTCTTTAAGACCAAGAAGTGGGTCAACCTTACCCTTGATAGCAGCATCAGTAAGAACCTTAGTTGTTTCCTGGAAGGAAGCAGCTGAAAGGAATGATTCTGTAGCAAGAGATGCTTTTGTAATACCAAGAAGAACAGGAATAGCAGTTGCTGGTGTAAAGGGCATTCCCTCTGCTTCGCAACGAGCCTTTGCAGCAGCATTTGCAGCATTAAGCTCAAGCTTTTCGATTGTTGTTCCGGGAAGAAGTGTTGTTGAGCCTGCATCGTCAACCTTAACTTTTCTCATCATCTGACGAACGATAACTTCGATATGCTTGTCGTTGATATCAACACCCTGCATACGGTATGTCATCTGAACTTCCTTGATAAGATAGTTGTGAACAGCGTCAACACCAAGAACTGCAAGAACATCGTGTGGGTTAACTGCACCTTCAGTAAGATGCTGACCTTTAACAACATGAGCGCCTTCCTGAATTTCCTGACAAAGTCTTGCATCGAAAGGAATAAGATATTTCTTAACGTCATCTTCACCTGTGATAACAACGTAATTACTCTTCTTAATTTCTTCGAATGAAACTTTACCGTCAATTTCACTGAGCATTGCAAGTGTTTTGGGTTTTCTGCCTTCGAAAAGTTCTTCAACACGGGGAAGACCCTGTGTGATATCGGCCTGAGAAGCAACACCACCGGTGTGGAAGGTTCTCATTGTAAGCTGTGTACCGGGTTCACCGATAGACTGAGCAGCGATAATACCAACTGCTTCACCAACTGTAACGGGGCCTGCTGTAGCAAGGTTTGAACCGTAACATTTAATACATACACCATGGTCGCATTCACAAGTAAGAAGTGAACGGATTTTGATCTTTCTGTCTTCAGGATTGGGACGAGCATTAACCATAGCTGCAATTTTCTTTGCAAGATCGTCGTCAATCATTGTGTTTGTATCACAAATAATTTCACCTGTTGCATCGTCACAGAAGTTTTCAAGAAGGTATCTACCTGTAAGACGTTCACTTAAAGGTTCGATAATATCGTTACCGTCTTTAATATCGTAAACTTCAAGACCATCTGAGCAATGGCAATCTTCTTCACGGATAATAACTTCCTGTGAAACGTCAACAAGACGTCTTGTAAGATAACCTGAGTCCGCAGTACGAAGAGCTGTATCGGCAAGACCTTTACGAGCACCACGAGATGAAATAAAGTATTCAATAATGTTAAGACCTTCACGGTAGTTAGCTCTGATGGGGATTTCGATAGTTTTACCGGCTGTGTTAGCAATAAGACCACGCATACCAGCCAACTGACGAAGCTGAGAGTCAGAACCACGGGCACCTGAATCAAGCATCATAAAGATGGGGTTGTAGGGGTCCATAGCGTTACGAAGCTCAGCAGAAACGTTCTTAGTACAAGCTTCCCAAGCTTTAATTACACTACGTGAACGATCCTGTGCACTTAAAAGACCCATCTGATAATCATCTTCAATAGAGTCGATAAGTGCTTCTGTTTCTGCAAGGTACTGTTTCTTCTTTTCAGGGATAGTAGCGTCACAAACAGCAACGGTAATACCGCTTCGTGTTGAGTAGTTATAACCCTGAGCCTTGATTTTATCAAGAACTTCTGCAGATTTTGCAGTACCGTGAACTCTTATACAACGTTCAATAATTTTACCAAGAACTTTTTTGTTAACAAGTTCATTGATTTCAAGTTTGAACATATTGTCGGGGTTAGTTCTGTCAACAAAACCAAGATCCTGAGGAACAGGTGTGTTGAAAATAACTTTACCGAGAGTTGTTTCAAGAAGTTCTGTGTAAACTTTACCGTCAACTTCTTTTGTCATACGAATCTTAATGGGTGCGTGAAGACCTAAATCGCCCTCATCGTAAGCCATCATAGCCTCGTCAACATTTCTGAACACCTTGCCATGACCGATTTCTTCGGGTTTGACAAGTGTAAGATAGTAAGAACCAAGAATCATATCCTGTGTAGGAACAACAACAGGCTTACCATCTGAAGGTTTAAGAAGGTTGTTAGCTGCAAGCATAAGGAATCTTGCCTCTGCCTGAGCTTCTGCTGAAAGAGGAACGTGAACAGCCATCTGGTCACCGTCGAAGTCGGCGTTGAAAGCTGTACATACAAGAGGATGAAGCTTAATAGCTCTACCTTCAACAAGAACGGGCTCAAAAGCCTGAATACCAAGTCTGTGAAGTGTAGGAGCACGGTTAAGCATTACAGGATGATCTTTGATAACTACTTCAAGAGCATCCCAAACCTCTGTACTTGCTCTTTCTACCATTTTTCTTGCGAATTTAATGTTATTAGCTTTACCAAGCTCGCAAAGTCTCTTCATAACGAATGGCTTGAAAAGTTCAAGTGCCATTTCTTTAGGAAGACCACACTGATAAAGTTTAAGTTCAGGACCAACAACGATAACTGAACGACCTGAGTAGTCAACACGTTTACCGAGAAGGTTCTGACGGAAACGACCCTGTTTACCTTTAAGCATATCAGAAAGTGACTTAAGAGCACGGTTGTTGGGGCCTGTAACAGGTCTACCACGTCTGCCGTTATCAATAAGTGCGTCAACAGCTTCCTGAAGCATTCTCTTTTCATTGTTAACAATGATTCCGGGAGCACCTAATTCAAGAAGTTTCTGAAGACGGTTATTTCTGTTAATAACTCTTCTGTAAAGGTCGTTAAGGTCTGATGTAGCAAATCTGCCACCATCAAGCTGAACCATAGGACGGATATCCGGAGGAATAACC